>CAJQKF010000102.1 GCA_905478855.1 uncultured Gammaproteobacteria bacterium | reverse complement strand
ATACGACCCACACCAGTGATAATGCCAGCCGATGGAACAACGTTATCGTAAAGGTCATGGGCTGCGAATAGTCCAACTTCTAAAAAAGCTGAACCTTTATCAAGCAAACCGGCAACCCGATCACGGGGTAAACGTTTACCCCGCTCTATGTGACGTTTACGAGCGGTTTCGTTACCACCCAGCATCGTGCGTGTCGCAGCATTTTGCACTGTTTCCAGCTCGGAGCGCATAGATGCGACGTTCTTCTTAAAATCGTCACCTCGTGTAGAAATTTGACTTTTTATAATACTCATAAATAATATTGAAGAGATCTACCATACAGCATGTAATATTACTCCTAAATTAAGCACGATACGTTTTATCCAAGATAAAAAACGCACGCCCTTTAGTGGAAGAAAAGTTAGGAAATAGACTCAATTTGTCGAACTACTTTTTCAAGAGCATTCTCAAACCCGCGAAAATGGGATTCCTGCAACACCAGGCTAAGTGACATAAAACCACGCCGAGCGATATAGTAACCTTCGTTCAATAATCCCATAAATAATAACAGTCGTAGACGATCATCTGCAGACTTTAAATCCTCAAGACTACGAATCGCTCCTCTTACAGGATGTAAACACAGCAATGAGCCCATACCAATTACCTGAAACTCACTTTCGAGGTCCAAAAGCATGCGATTTAGGCCCCTACGCCACTGCTCCCCAAGTTGATAATGCGCTTCAGCCATCTCAGAAGTATAAATAGCTTCAAGCACTTCAATACCATTACGCATAGACATTACATTATTCTGAAATGTTCCTGCATGAACCAGAGCATCGTTGCGTGATGGATCAAACAAACCCATGATATCGGCGCGCCCTCCAAAAGATCCAAACGAATGCCCGCCACCTAAATATTTGCCAAGCGTCATTAGATCCGGTGTAACGCCAAAATATGCCGCAGCACCACCTGCCCCCGTGCGGGATGTCATAACCTCGTCAAAAATAAGCAACGCGCCGATGTCATCACAACTTTGTCTCAGAGCCTTTAGAAACTCTGGATCGGCAGTAATGCAACCTGAAGAACCCTGCATTGGTTCGACGAGAACACACGCAATTGAATCCCCCTCACTTTGCATAATGGCCCGGGTTGCCTCAAAATTATTGAACGGCGCCACAATCCAAGGGAACGGTGCGTTTATTGGTGAGTTTTTCTGTCCGAAATAGAACACACCACCATGGTAACCCCCACGAAAAACCAGAACCTTCTCACGCCCGGTGAAATAACGGCTCACACTAAGCGCCATCATCGTAGCTTCTGTTCCCGAGTTGGTAAAACGAAGCCGCTCAATCGCCGGGAAGCGCTCGCAGAGTAATTGACTAAAGCGTGCTTCGTAATGATTATGTGCGCCAAAGTTAGTGCCACCATCTAACGCTTCGCGCGTAGCAGCCTGAATGGAAGGATGGGAGTGACCAAACAAACCGGCCGTGTACTCACCTAAAAAATCAACATACCTATTACCTTCAGCATCAACAATCTCAGCATTTTGTGCTTCAACTATTCGCAGAGGAAAGGGTTCATGCCATATTACCGTTCGGGTATTGCCTCCTGGCATATAGTTACATGCTTGCTGATGGATTTCTAAACTCTTCGGGTGACTATTTTCGTAGTTCAGTAGTGCCTGATCTACAGCTTCGTCTAATTTCTTGCTTTCATCAGACATGAGAACTCCTACCTATACCTTTGTCTATTTTCTCATTCACTCGACTAAAATACTCTGTACTTTTAACCACCGCAGCTATGGCTATGGGCATAGCAACTGCACCGGCCGAACGAACCGTAGAACGGATAATATTTCGCCGTTTCATATTGCTTCTCCAAATTTATAGTAAATTTAATGGCTAGTAATTTAACGCCTAATCGCGGTAAATTACAATTTACCTAAACGACACCTTTTAGTTAGTTTTCCCTATAAGTACCTTCGACACCCTACTCCTATAAAGAGAATACATAATGACCACTTCTCACATGCACGCATACCAGCAGCGCTATGGTCTACAACCCGAACACGAACTGCCTGTTTGCAATGAAACTTTGATGCTACAGCTTAAACACCGCAGTTGCCGCAAGTTCACTGAGGAAATCATTCCAAATGATGTATTGAGCACACTATTAGCAAGTGCTTTTTCAGCCCCATCAAAATCAGACCTGCAGCAGATTAGTGTTATTAATATTGCGGATATAAAAATCAAAGCCGAGATTATAAGCAACAATCCGCTATTGAAATGGGTTGAGCAGGCTCCAGTGTTGTTAATTTGGTGTGGTGATAGTCGCCGTATACGAACTTTATCAGATCATCGAGAGCACACCTTCGCTAACGATCACCTTGATGCATTTATGAATGCCGCAGTTGATGCAGGCATGGTTATGCAAAATTTTATTATTTCTGCAGAATCAATGGGTCTAGGCTGCTGTCCTATTAGTCAGGTACGTGACTCTATAAACTCACTTTCCAACATACTTAAGTTGCCAAAATGGGTATTCCCTGTTGCCGGCTTGGCGGTTGGTTTTCCTCAGGATGCGGGCCATGTTTCCATGCGATTACCCAATACGGTCACAGTGCATCAAAATGTCTATGACGACACTAACGATGTTCAGCACGTTGGGGACTATGATAAACGACGGGAAGGAGTCCATCCGACACCGGATGCAGCTCAGCTCCACCCACAATTATTTGGTATTAGCGAAGAGTACGGTTGGTCGGAACAACATACGCGTCAGTATGCTGTGCCAATGCGCACAGATTTTGGTGACTATATTCGTAAACAAGGCTTTAACCTGAAATAATATTTGCCAACCAAGCACTCGACTCTATACCACTCTGCTATATATAGAAAATTTGAATACTATGACAAGCGACAAAAAAAACATATGCGTATTTCTCGGTTCGCGCGCGGGAAATGATCCAGAATTTCTACAGCAAACAAAACGCTTTGCTCGCAGTTTGGTTGCTAATAACCTCAACTTAGTTTTTGGCGGATCGAATGTCGGTTTAATGAAGGCCTTAAGCGATACTGTGATTGACTGCGGTGGCGAAGTTACCGGCGTTTACCCACACGGTTTGTTTGAGCAAGCCGAGGCCTCGGCAAACCTCACACAATTGCATAGTGTGTTATCAATGCATGAACGAAAAGCACTAATGGCAGAACTATCGTCAGGTTTTGTTGCGTTGCCCGGTGGACTGGGCACACTGGAGGAAATATTTGAAGCACTTACCTGGACACAAATTGGAATGCATTCAAAACCCTGTGGTTTTCTGAATATATCTGGCTTTTACGACAACTTATTAACGTTTCTCGATGACGTAACCGATCAGGGTTTCGTAAGTCCAACACAGCGTTCCTCTATTATAGCCAATGACGATCCCGACATATTGATTAAAAAAATGCTCCAACACCATGCATTTATGCGGGATTAGCTCAAGAGCTCACATGGTTACTACCCAGATATCATTTTTCGCGGTATTCCTCAGTATCTGTAGAAACTAAACTGGAGACTTTATATGGGTTACAAGATAAGAGAAATCGAAGGCATCGGGCCTGTTAACGCAGAAAAACTAGTCAGTGCAGGAATTACAAGCACCGATCATATGCTGGCAAAATGCGGGAGTGCGAAAGGACGAAAAGAAATCTCAGCCGCAACCGACATCAGCACCAAACAATTACTCAATTGGGCAGATATGGCGGATTTGATGCGGATTTCAGGTATAGGCCGACAGTTTGGTGAGCTACTAAAAGCATCAGGTGTTGATACCGTAAAGGAACTTCGAACCCGAAAAGCCGAAAACCTTGCCGTAAAAATGGCAAGCGTTAATGCCGAAAAGAAATTATCTAAATCAGTACCAAATGCTGCAATGATTCAACGCTGGATTGACGCGGCAAAACAAACTGAGCCTATGATTAGTCACTAACAGACGTTTACGACTCAACTGACTGTCGTATTAGACTGTTAATGATGGTCAGTTGCGTCTAGCACCACACAAACACCAAGTCCTCTAGTCCTCAGCGGTTGCGGCTTCAATATACAAACGACGAAGCTCTAAAGCCACCGCACCAGGTTTACCATCGGCTATCCAAGTACCATCAATTTTTACAACAGGATAAACAAAACTAGAAGCACTGGTGCTAAATGCCTCCGCGGCGTTATAGGCTTCAGTTATCGAAAACGGACGTTCCTCAACTTCGATGCCTTTATCTGTTGCCAGTGATAACACCACACTCCGAGTAATACCGGCAAGTATTGCATTACCAAGGTTAAGGGTAACAATCGTTCCTTCTTGGGTAACAATAAATGCGTTACTGGAACTACCTTCAGTTACAAATCCATCTTCTACCATCCATGCATCATCGGCACCCTCATCCAAAGCCTTTTGCTTAGCCATAGACGGCGCCAATAAACCGACTGTTTTAATATCACGTCGAGCCCAGCGAATATCATCCACAGACATTACGTGAATGCCTTTATCGGCCACAGGATTGCTTAAAACATTCTTTTGCTGGGTAAACATAACCAGGCTAGGAACCGGATTGTCCGGGAACTTAAAATCTCTGTCCGCAGCTCCTCGAGTTACTTGGAGATACACAATACCTTCCACCAATTGATTTCGATCAATCAACTGTTGCTGAATAACTTCGATTTGAGATAGGGAATTGGGTATCACCAACTGAATTTCAGACAACGAGCGTTGCAGGCGATTAAGATGAATATCGTTATCGATTAACCTACCATTTATTACAGTTGATACTTCATAAACACCATCGGCGAATAAGAAACCCCTATCAAATATTGAGATCTTGGCATCGACTTCATCAACATACTCGCCATTAACGTATACAATTCGACTCACCAACTCACCTCATTACAGAACTAATAGTTTATCTTTTTGAGCGCAGGTCGTTCACCCTGCTAATGTGATATACCCCTGCCGGAGGGATATTTCTCAACACCATTTCGAATATATCTCCCTGTAATCCTAGTCGTTTTTGTAGCTTTTTATTTACCGGACATCGCGGCGCATAGGTAAATTGAATGAACACGCCGTCAGGCGTTAGGCACGAAAATACAGATTTCAGTATTTCAGCCACTTTAGGATTGGGAATCGACATAAGCGGAATTCCACTGACAGCAAACGCCGGTGTTTGATCAAATTTGATACCACCTAGATTTTCAGCTGAGTCATGAATAACTCGAGCTTTCGGAAATTTTTTTCGAAGCTGGTTCGCAAAATAATGATTCACTTCAACCAGTATGAGCTGATCCTCGGGAACTCCCGCTTCTAGTAAATGCCGAGTTATTACCCCGGTTCCCGGACCAAGTTCAATTACGGGGCCGAGTTCCGGCCTAACACCCCGGGCCATTGCCCGCGCCAGTGTTTTACTCGATGGCACGATAGAAGCCGTTACTAACGGCGCACGAATCCATTCTTTAAGAAATACAGAGCGTTCCGCAACCCAATCCTTCATCAACAATTAACCGTGAATGCCATAATTTTCGTGAAATGATAGAGCGGTTTATTATGCACCAAGTGGGACCCAATTCCTTCATATAAAATACCCGCTCGCGTTAATTAAATTTTACGAACCTGTTAATCGTCCAGTCACTTGGATAATCATCCAAAAACTAAAGTTTTAAAAATGCGACGTCTATACGTCGCAGAAAAGATTATTTAATTTACAAATCACATCTACTTTTTTAATATAATGCTCGTTATATTAAAAACTGCAACGAGCGATAGTCATGATCGATTTCACCCTAACCGAAGAACAACAAATGCTAGTGGACACCACACGGGCATTTGTTGAAAAGGAAATGATGCCCCACGAAGAGCTTTTGGAACGAACCAATGAAACGCCAAAAGAGCTAGCTGCGGAATTAAAGCAGAAGTCCATGGAACTTGGATTATACGCCTGCAATATGCCTGAAGAAGTTGGTGGGGGCGGGCTCGACTCTGTCTCAGTAACATTGATTGAAAAAGAACTTGGACGCACCTCACTATCATTAGCCGAGTGCGCTCATAGGCCTCTGAACATACTGGCAGCATGTGTTGGTGAACAAATCGATGCGTTTCTAATGCCAACGATGCGTGGCGAAAAACGTGACTGTATTGCAATGACAGAGCCCGGTGCCGGCTCGGATCTGCGCGGAATGCAATGTAAGGCTGAACTGAAGGGAGATGTGTGGGTAATCAATGGAACTAAGCATTTTATTTCGCAAGCCCAGGTATCAGATTTCTGTGTACTCTTTGCGGCAACCGGCGAAGAGCAGACATCCAAGGGAATAAAGAAGCGCATTTCAGCGTTTCTTGTGGATTTCTCCGATAAAGGTGTAGAGGTTCTTCCCGGATATCGAAATGTATCTCATCGTGGATATTACAACAATACACTACAGTTTACCGACGTCCGAATCCCTTCCTGGCGAATTCTCGGTGACGAGGGTGATGGCTTTACGGTTGTAAACGAATGGTTGGGCCCCACTCGCCTGACGGTGGGCGCAACATGCGTAGCAAGAGCAGAAAGAGCATTTGATATCGCGATCAACTACGCCGCAGAACGAAAACAGTTCGGTCAACAAATTGCTAAGTTTCAGGGTGTATCGTTTCCGATTGCCGACATGGCCCTGCAAATAAAGTTAGCCAACCTGATCTTGCTAGAAACCGCTTCGAAGATCGATCAAGGCACGGTTTCTGGGGCCGATTGCGCCATGGTAAAACTGTATTGTTCTGAGATGTTAGCCAAAGTTGCGGATCAGTGTATTCAAACCGTAGGTGGCATGGGAGTAATGGATGATCTACCCCTCGAACGTATTTGGCGCGATGCTCGTATCGAACGAATCTGGGACGGAACGAGTGAAATACAACGTCATATCATCTCGCGCGAACTGCTTCGTCCGTTAGGCGCATAACCGTAATACAAAATACTTTTTTTAGGAGAATCTCGAGTGAGAAAAATAAAAACTTTAGGATTGTTAGGCACCGGTGTTATCGGTGGAGGCTGGGCCGCTCGAGCATTGCATTGCGGTATCGACGTAGTTGCAGCAGATCTTAACCCTGCTATGGAAGAGTGGATTCGGGGCGCTGTAGAAAATGCATCCCCCTCATTAGATGCGTTAACCGCCGATGTGCCTACACCCGCTAAAGGAACACTGCGCTTCACTACAGATGCCGAGGAGATGGCATCAACTGCTGATTTCATTCAAGAAAGCGTACCTGAAGACTTGGCGATTAAGCGTAAGGTCTATACGGCCATATCAGCAACGGCACCAGCCGACGTTATCATTTCATCATCAACCTCAGGTTTTATGCCGACAGAAATGCAGAAAGGTATGACTCATCCGGAAAGGATGCTGGTGGGTCACCCATTTAATCCAGTTTATCTATGCCCACTGGTAGAAGTCGTTGGTGGTGTACAAACCTCAGACGATAACAAAATAGCCGCAAAGGCATTTTACGAGTCCATTGGCATGCACGCATTAATGGTGCGCAAAGAGGTTCCTGGACATATCTCGGATCGACTGCAAGAAGCCATGTGGCGTGAAATGCTCCACGCTCTTAATGATGGTATTGCAACTACCGGCGAACTAGACGAATCAATTGTCTATGGTCCAGGATTACGTTGGGCAGTAATGGGTATGAACCAAATATATATGATCGCCGGTGGTAAAGGTGGTGCACGTCACTTCATCGAACAATTTGGTCCAGCCCTAGAATGGCCATGGACCCATTTAAAAGCCCCAGAGCTAAACGATAAAATTATTGATGGTTTTGTCGATGGGACGACCGAGCAGGCCAACGGGCGTTCAGTACGGGAACTCGAACGCATTCGTGATGAATGCCTGGTTGCGATACAGCGTGTACTTAAAAAGCACGATATAGCGTCTGGTTCCACACTTAATCTTTTTGAGGCTAGTTTAAAATCAAGAGCGGAATCTAACAATTGAACCTGGAGCGCCTATTTAGACCCAGATCAATTGCTGTTTATGGCGGCGTTTGGTCAGACTATGTTGTAGAACAATGTCTGAAACTCGGATTTGATGGAAACGTCTGGCGCGTTCATCCCAAACGCGAAGGATGTTATCGATCAACAGCCGATCTTCCACATGCCCCGGACAGTGCGTTTCTAGGTATTAGCCGCACATTAGTTATCAATGAGATACAGGCGCTAAATAGTCGTGGTGCAGGAGGTGCTGTGGTATTTGCTGCCGGTTTTGGAGAAGTTGCAGACGGTAAGGAGTTAGCAACAAAACTTAGCGACGCCGCCGGAGACATGCCATTCACCGGACCCAATTGTTACGGCTTTGCAAATTTCTTCGACCGTCTATCGCTGTGGCCTGACCAAGCTGTAGGGCATACAACAGAACGTGGGGTAGCCATTCTGGGTCAAAGCGGCACTGTATCGATCTCACTCATGTATCAACGTCGATCCCTACCGGTTGGCTATGTTATTACCATGGGCAATCAACAGCGTCTTGATTGTTCTGATCTGATTCGTTACGTCGCCGACGATGATAGAGTTTCCGCCATTGGTATGTATTTGGAATCCATTGGAAATTTAGACAAGTTTGTTCAAGCCGTGAGCTACGCCCGAGAAAAAGGTAAGCCGGTTGCGCTTGTCAAGGTTGGAAAATCCACTAAAAGTCAGCAAACGGCATTTTCTCACACCGGTTCCCTCACGGGCTCAGACACCCTGCACAATGTACTTTTTGATCGACTGGGAATTGCGCGCTGCGCTTCATTGGCAGAACTTGTTGAAACGCTAAAGTTATTTCACTGTTTTGGACCACTGCCGTCCAATAAAATTGCGGTGATGGGAGCCTCTGGCGGGGATATGGCAATGGTTTCTGATCTTGCCTATTCACTCGATATTGAATTTCCACCACAACCCGCTGAGCAAATTCCAGAACTTGAAGCATCAACAGGACCCGGTGTTGTAATTGATAATCCCTTCGATTTTCATACCTATACCTGGTTTGATAGTGAAATGATGCATCGCATGTTTCGAGCAATGTTGAGATCCAACTATGCCGTTGTCGCTTTTATGCTAGACCCGCCGGATGAGACAAGAGCCGATCCCAGCAGCTTCGATCTTGCCGTGGACATGCTGATAAAAGCGGTGAGCGAAACTAATGGTAACGCAGCCATGTTGTCATCCTTATCGGACAACTTATCAGCGTACAATCATACGAAAGGATTTGCCGCCGATGTTGCGCCGATGCAGGGGCTTCCAGAGTTTCTAAAAGCGGTTGAACACTCTGCCAAAACCGGTAAAACGTGGCGCAATTGGCGCCCTCCGCTCATTCAATCCCGTCTAGCCAGTGATTGCATAATGCAGACTGTTATGGAATATGATGCTAAGGCGTTGTTAAAAAAATTCAGCCTTCTCGGTCCCATTGGTCAACTGGTCAACATAGCCGATGCAGGAGCAACCGCATCTACTCTTGGTTATCCTGTTGTTATAAAAGCATCCGGCGCAGACCTAGCCCACAAAACAGAGTTGGGCGGCGTTGTGCTAAACCTTTACTCAGAGAACGCCGTACAGAAAGCAGCAGATGAGATGTCGCCACTTTGCAATCAGGTCCTTGTCGAATCAATGATAACCGATGGCGTATGTGAATTAATACTCGGTGTTACACGCGATGATCAATTTGGACTCACAATAACTATTGGCGCCGGGGGGATTTTCACCGAATTATTGAAAGACAGCGTTAGCTTATTATTGCCAGTGGATAAAGAAAGCGTGGAAACCGCTATTCGGAGTCTAAAGGTGATATCAATACTTGACGGCTGGCGCGGCGCTGCAACAGGAGATATAAAGGCAGTTATCGATGCCGTTATCAACCTAGCCGAATTTACAACTCACTATCAGAACCAATTAATGGAACTTGATATCAACCCGCTCATTGTGCGCCCCACGGGAAAAGGCGTAGTGGTAGCCGATGCGCTCATTCGTATGCAGGAGAATTAAATGTCCGAAAAACCGTTTGAATCAGAGCGTAATGGCTCAATACTTGAAGTAACACTTGCCAAAGGTAAAGCCAACGCGATTACTGCAAGTGATAGTCGCGATCTTAGCGACCTATGGACATCTTTTCGTGACGACCCTGAACTTCGCTTCGGCATCCTTACTGGACGTGGTGAAAAATTCTTTAGCGCCGGCTGGGATCTTAAAAATGTTTCTGAAACCTCAGAAGCATCAGATTCCTACTACGGCGAAGGCGGTTTTGGTGGTTTAAATTATCTACCGAATTTAAACAAACCAATCATTGCCGCTGTTAACGGTATTGCCTGTGGCGGTGGTTTTGAAATGATGCTTGGAACCGATATTATTATAGCTGAAGAGCATGCGACTTTCGCCTTACCTGAAATAAAAGTGGGTGTAATACCCGACAGCGGTGTGGTTAAACTTAGACGTCGTATCCCTTATCATATCGCGGTTGAGTTCATGATGACCGGTCGTTGGATGGATGCGGATGAGGCAAAGCATTGGGGACTGGTTAACTATATAGTACCAAAGGGTGAGAGTCTAAATAAGGCCAGAGAGATAGCACAAACGCTTGAAGCCGGACCACCCCTGTTATATCCAGCGATTAAACAGGTACTCCAACGAACTGAAATGGTTACCGAACACGAAGGTTTCAGGGTCTATGACAGCTGTGCTGCAGTTGAAGCGGTTAATCGATCAGACGATTTACTAGAAGGTGCTCGGGCATTTACTGAAAAACGTGACCCGGTTTGGAAAGGTCGCTAATTTTTCGTGCCTAAAATAGTAGACAAGGCGGCGCAACGGCAGAACATCGCACTAGCAGCATGTCGAGCTGTTGCGCATAACGGCATTGACGCCACGACCATGGTTGATATTGCCAGAGAAGCCGGGGTTACCACCGGAATGATTACCCATTACTTCGGCAGTAAAAACGACATCATACATGCAGCGTTAAGACTCGTTCTAGAACGAATGGAAGCAAGAATTCAAGCAAGGATTGGTGGGCAGTCAGAGACCTTGTATTCAATTTTAAAAGAAATGTTACCCATTGATCAGGCCAGGCAAGTAGAATGCGCTATCTGGATAAGCTTTTGGGGAAAAGTAAGCAGTGATCCTAAGCTATGTGAAGTAAACCGTGAACTGCATGAGTACGCAGAAAACCTATATCGCCACGCGGTCGTATACACATGGCCAGAGGCGCGACAGTGGTCTCCAGTAAATTTCGAAACCGTAACAAGCTCCATTTTAATTTTCCTCAATGGGCTCACCGCGAGCGCCATTACGAGCCCGCAAAGCTGGGATACGGCAGCCCAACTGAAGGCTCTCGATTCACATCTCAAACTGTTAGAGCAATGGATAAAAAGTTCGGTATCCAGTCCAGCCTATTCAGAATCATCTTTGCATGCAAAATTACGATAGCCACCCAGTCTATGGTAATTTGATAAGATAAAGGCTAATTTTTATTGAGTATGTGGACAACCTGCAAAAAATATCTGTAATGCAATATAAGTGTCAATCAAAACTATGTCATCATCTCATAGGGTATAAATAACACGATATGAAGATTAGAAAATTAATCGAAATGACCGCAAAAGAGTGGTCAATATTAGTTATTTCTTTACTTTTACTGCCGTCAATCGCCTTGGCCTTAAGACTAAAAGGTTTTAAATGGACTCGATCAGTTCTTCATAAACGAATACCTAAACCTGTCCCAGATACACGATCACTTGACCAACGTCTTGAAATAGCACTTTCTGTCAGTCGCATGGTTGCTACTGCCGCTAACTATGGTCCTTATCGAGCCAGTTGTCTGAAACGATCCCTCACTAGCTGGTGGTTACTGCAACGCATGGGAATTGCAGCTAAACTTATTATTGGTGTGAATAAGCATGATGGAAATTTAAATGCCCATGCTTGGGTTGAATATCACGGAAATAAACTTCTGGAAGCAGACAATATTACAGCTAGATTTTCAGCTTTCGAACTAAAATAAGCGAGTCATATTTGTTACCTTTTTCATCAGAAAAACTGGACAATTCTAAAACGCATTGCCTTTTTAAACGGTGGTTCGGTATGCTAGTAACGTGGTATTAACTCCATGCGATTGCCAGTACGCTGCATATCAACCTGATTTAAAAAACTACCACCAAGCAAAGGCACTTGGGGATACTCCCCCGGCATTACTGCAGCGCGCAAGTTTCGAATTGTAATATTTCCGAGCGTCAGCTCATCTAAGGTTACCGCCACAAATGGTGTTACCCCACTCGCAGTTGTTGCCTTACCTGGAACACCCCGTGACAAATCAAGCTTTAATCGTTGGGCAGTTTGTTTATTGATGGCAATGGTATTTGCCCCAGTATCGACGAGAAACCTTGTTGGAATTCCATTAACACCAACATTCGCATAGAAAAACCCATCGTTACTTGCCCACAATACATTACTTCCGATAGACGATGGAATTGGAGGGGAATCAGTGCCCACTTTCCCGGTAATTACATCTGGCTTGAGGATTTGCTGCAAACCATCGACCTCTACCACTGCCGACGCACTATTTGCACTTAAAAGCTTTACCCCTTCTGGGCTAATTTTTCCTTTACGAATTACTCGACGTTCGCCATCGATAATTAAAATTGCAAAATTATTACTTAAGACGTGTACGATAATTTCACTAACAGCGAATGCTGTCTGCGTAGTGAGTAACACAGAAAAACCGATTGCCAATAGGCACTTTGAAATAGTCATCCAATGTTGTATGGGCTGAGCGTTATTATGATTATGCTGGAAATAATCAGCCTATTATGGACAATAAGCCAGTCTTTTAGCAAATATTCTGCCAGCCGACTTATTTATAGTAGTGTTCACAAAGCAGTTAAAAGGTTAATGACAAATAAACACAGCAAAAAGTGCAAGCCAGAACCAGACCGCGCAGCATACCCGATAATACGCTCTATGTAGATCACGCGATCAAACAACACCACATTCCAGTGCGCAAAGAAGAGGCGAGCGCTAATTCTGACTAAGTAAGTTATTAACTTTATCAATCATATCGTCTTTGTTATAAAGCTCATAGTAACCCGCTGCCATAATGAATTGTGGGCCAAAAAAGAATCTTTCATACAAACATTGACGACTACCAAACCCAGAAACGGAAACGTCATGAGCAAGCCGATATAGTGCGACCCGATCGCGGCTTGCAAGGTTGGCAGTTTGAAAATATTGCTCCACATCTTCGCTAATTTCGTTGCCAAAATCCGCTTCACACGGGGTTGCCATTAAAGAACTCGCTCCCATTAGTTGAATCATCTCAACCAGTTTAGGATACATTTTTGGATATAGGTTACGCGAAGTGTCTATCGGTCTGCGCAGCGGAACGAACGTGCCCCATTGGTCAGCATGAGCTTGTTGTTCGGAACTGTATAAGAAGGCTCGCACACTTTCAGCCATCCACATCGCTTCAGCAATTTGCCCTTTGGTAGCCATATCCTTATCTCGACCGGTAGCTTTCGCCATCGCGCAGAGTAAGCCAACTAGGAATTCTGTTTTAGCCAATTTTCCGGCTGCAACCTGGTGCATCATATGGACAACGGCATTGGTTTCGGCGAATGCACGATTGCACAGACCTGGATCGCGATACATAAAAACACGCTCCCACGGCACAAATACGTTATCAAAAATAACCACCGAATCCATCTCTTCATATCTAGACGACAATGGAGCATCGAAATTAGATTTTCCGAGATCATAGGTATCACGACAAATGAGCCGCATACCCGGTGTCGATATTGGCATTGCGAAGGCGAACGCAAATGGTAAATTTTCGTCACTGGCTTTTAACAACGTAGATGGGAATACTTCGATTTCATCTGCCTGTGGACCAAGTGTCGCAAGTAATCGAGCACCGCTGACCACGATTCCCCCATCGGTTTCTTTTACGATTTGCAACGCAACTTTGGTACTGTATTTACCTTCCTTTGCAAGTTCCCAACTGATTTGGGGGTTAACCAGTGTATGGGTAAGAACTTTATCGTTTTTCCGAACATAGTCATAATAATTCATCATATTCTGTGCAAAATCGGTTTGTCCCTCACCAAGAAACCGATTTGCCGCGGCAAATGCCATTAAAGAAGAGTTTTTGTAATCGGCGGTGCGTCCAAACATTCCATTAGACCAACTAGCCCACTCATAAAATGCCACTCCCCGTTTAACAATATCTTCTTTAGATTTGGGAATTAGAAACGACATGGCGACCCGATCACCATCGTCATCCACATAGGTAACTTTTTCCTGATACTCGGGTTGGTGCTGACGATCAATAAAACCTGCAAGAGTTTTTGCACCACGGCACATCCCCGGATGCTGGGTAACATCAGCTACTCTCTTGCCATCAATCCAAACATCCCGATCATCTTGAAGACCGGATAAGTAGTCGGCGCCTATGCGAATTCCCATAATTTTACCCTCGTTTACTCACTTGATCATGATCTATAATTTTTTGCATTGTTTGCAACATTGAGCGCCATTCAGCTGGCTCAATGCTTGATTCCAAGGCGTTATAGGCTTGTTCCAAAATCGGTGCCACCTTTTTACGCAATGCTTTTCCCTTTGCTGTCGTCGTAATGACAACCATACGACGATCGATATTGGACCGCTCGCGCGTAACCCATCCCTTGCGTTCCATTCGATCTATAACCCCAACTATACTTGGAGTAGATAACAATGTTTGACTAGACAACTCATGAGACGATAATTCCGGAGTCTCCCAAAGGACACGAAGTACCCGCCATTGTTGCTCGGTTAATCCAAATTGCCCGAAGATCTTGCGAAACTCCGGCATAACCGCATCTAGTGTGCGATTCAACATCATCGGCAAAGCGCATTTAAATTCCTGCATTGACTAATATAATAATAATTAATATATTAACTATTATTATATCGAAACCTAAAGATGTCAAGAAAGCTTAAATGTTAGGACTCTAACCCACATATGAACGCGTGAAAGGAAGGTAAACTCCAGGCGGGTACACGGTCACAGAGACGATATATATCGCCATTCACTATACGAATTAGATCAATACACTTACAAAAACGATTGTTGCAGGAACTTCGATGCCATTTGAGGTCTTATATTGCTCAAAGCCGTCTACTACCCCTTCTTCGATCGCCTTACGATCATCCTCTGATCCACCCTTTTCATTTAACAGCCTAACCGTTGGACCAAGGCTCGATGCCAGCAACGCCATTTCTTCAATAGTATAAGAAGTCGAAATTATTACTTTTTCATTACTGAGTGAAAACTGGGAAAGACCTGCCTCAGTCAGAATGGTTCCCAGATAATCGTGATCAGCAAACGCCATAGGTCCAGGCTCGCGTGGCGCTGATGGAGCACCTTCTCCAAGTCTCGCTTCAGCTACCGACTTCGGAATGCTGAACCAAGGATTTGAATCAAGAGTTGACCAACAGGCGAAATGCATAGCACCATTTGGTTTAATACTTTGTGCAATATTTTTGAACGCCTTAACCGGATTTGTAAAAAACATACAACCAAACCGGGATACCATAAGGTCATACTGCTGACGGGGGAACTGGTCGTTCTGCACATCCATTAGTTTAAATGATATGCCAGTCAAACCGCTTTTTTCCAACCTTCCCTTGGCATGCTCAATCAATGGTTTCGATACATCAACCCCAGTAACGTTTATTTCCTCTTCATTCACTCCTACCAAATCGAAACATGTCGCCCCGGCGCCACAACCTATATCAACAACCTCCATATTCGATTGAAAAGAACACTTAGACAACAAATGTTCACTGACTTTAGCAAAACAAGCATCTAAACCGACTTGATGCTTTACCCATTTGCTGCCAGGCCCTTCATTCCAAAATTTTATTTGGCCTTCGTTCGATTTTCCATTCATCTCGTATTTATCCTAATTTGAATAACTTAAAATGTAGAGCGATGATGACGATCATCTAAAATGCCAGTGTATACCCTAGCCGATTAACTGTCACATTCTACAAAGATATGCACAGCCTATCATTTAGGCGGAAAACCCCTCGGGTACAGGTTTAGACAAAATACTCTCCAATGATGCAGAAAATGACTTTCGAAACTCTTGGGCAAGCAATGACAACGGTCGATGGGTCGGCGAAATTATTGTAGTTTTCAAATACACGGCCGGGGTAAAACGACGAAAGACTATAGGCCGCGCCACACTTCTGTTTTGCAATAAGTAACTTTCAATGGTTAGTCGATCCACGATTGAGTAGGCGACACCTCGTTCTATAAACGCAAATAGCGCCACAAAATATTGTGCTTGGAAACAAGGATTCATACGAATGCCAAGTGATGAAAAGGCTTGCTGGGTTTGCCTATTCGTTGGATGATCTTCGTACAAAGTAGCCATGGGTTTACCCTCAAGGTCTCGAGGAGTAATGGTTTGCAATTTTGCTAAAGGATCATCAAAACGAAGTGCACAATAACAATCAAAATCGAATGTTTGATGTTCAACGAGGCCCGATAAATGACCAGAAATTAAATCATAATCGGCAAATCCTATATCGGAATTTTGTGCTGATATGACCTGAACCACCTCTATGGAAGATTTCGTAATAAGGGATATTTTGATCTGATCCCTTGCTCCTAGAAATTCACCGATTAAATGCGGCAGCAAGAACACACTGGGCCCCGGCATACTGACAATTTCAAGAGAACCCCTTTCTAAGCGCCGAATATCTTTCATCGTCCGCTCCGCATTATCGACACGGCTAAGTATTTCGTTCGCCTGCTCGTATAAAAACTGCGCCTCTGGTAAAGGATTGAGACGCATACCTCGACGAACAAACAACTCAATACCGAGTTCTTGCTCAAGGGTTGCGATTATGGCACTAATAGCAGGCTGGGAACGATGAAGCCGACGCGCCGCTTCCGATACCGATCCGGTGCTAACCACCTCACGAAAGGCTCTTAATTGTTTAAGGTTCAATAGAATTCGACTCAGAACTATAAGTTTTTCTTATTATTTTAGCATATTTTCAAATAAGTATTTATAAACTAAATCCGCTAGGATAGGTCGGTCTTATTAGTGTCATGAAAATGTGATTTACAAAATCAGACCTAAGAAGAGATTCAACTCACAATTTTGGAGATCTACAACAATGAATTTAATAAAGAAAGCACTCATCGTGGCGATGAGCAGCGCAATGCTTACAGGCACCGCCGTCGCTCAGGACATGACATTTTTCCGCATAGGAACAGGTGGAGCGGGTGGCACCTACTTCCCGATAGGTGGCATTATAGCTAATGCTATTTCGAACCCACCAGGATCACGTGCCTGCGATAAAGGCGGTAACTGTGGCGTACCTGGTCTTGTTGCTATGGCTCAATCAACAAATGCATCTGCACATAACGTTAACGCTATTCAAGCGGGGCAAATGGAAGCAGGTCTTTCCGGTGCGGCGACCCTTCACTTCGCATACCACGGCATCGGCAAGTTTGAAGGTAATGCAAAACCTGATTTACGCATAATAGCAAACCTGTATCCAGAAGATCTACATCTGGTATTACCAAAAGGTGGAAGCCTGGATAACCTGGGTGACCTTAAAGGTAAACGTGTCGGCATCGCACAAGCAGGTTCCGGAACCCAAATTGCTGTTGAACTTATTATCGCCGATCACGAGGTAAACAGAGACAACATTGAAGAAGCTGAACTAAACAATTCGCAAAGTGCAGAGCGCTTAGCGGATGGTCAGCTGGATGCATATTTCTATGCAGCCGGTACACCAGTCGCAGCAATGATTCAGTTAGATAACACAAAAGGGATGGAGCTGTACTCATTCACAGATGCTGAAGTCACAATGGCAAATAAGTCTGTGCCGTACTACATCCCATCAAAAATCCCTGCGGGCACCTACCCTGGCGTTACTTATGATGTAAACACTGTGGCAGTGAGTGGCATTATGGTAACTAATGCGAATCAAGATGAAGAGCTGATTTACCAAATCACTAAAGCCATGTGGTCAGATACAGCGCGCAAGCTTCTGGATAACGGTCACTCTAAGGGTAAGGTAATCACTCTTGAAACAGCCCTTGATGGTGTTGCCGGTATTAACGTACCAATGCATCCGGGTGCAGAACGTTTCTATAAAGAAATGGGTATGATGTAATCTAGCAAATAACCTACGGGTTACTTTATAGCTAGCAGACAAGGCGGTGTCATTATGTCACCGCCTTGTTTTTTGAAAAAAGATAGAGAAAAGTAAATGAATAATCAAGATGCTCTCGACGTCGAAGCACTCGCCGCTATTGAACGCAAATACGACACTTCGCTTAACACACGCGATAACGGTCCAACGCTAGCACGATTTATATACTGGTCATCAGTTGCATTTGCTTTCTATCATTTATGGACGGCCGGTTTTGGCACACCAGTCGATTACGTACACATGGGTGTACATCTGGCCGGCTTATTTTTATTTATTTTTGTTGGTTTTCCGCTAATAAAAAACCAGGTTTCGTTAAAGTACGCCTCAAAAAAATTTTTGAAACCCGGAAATGTACCACTCTATGACTGGGTGTTTATGCTGCTTGCAATTGCCGCAGCATTGTTTTTATGGGTTAGTTGGCGTGGCATTGATATTCCCGGTTTTGACATTCCGGAACAAATGCTTCGACAAGGTAATCCAACAGGCATCGACGTTTTCTTCGGTTCCGTATTAGTACTAGCTGCACTGGAAATTGCACGTCGAACGATCGGTTATATCTTGCCGATGATCATTCTAATTTTTGTAATATTTGCGCTATTCGGCCCCTATATGCCAGCACAAATATTACAGCACCCAGGGGTTGACTGGCATCAGTTCATAAACAATATGTACTTTCCGTTTGAAGGCATATTTGGCGTTACTCTCTGGGTCGTATCTACGGTTGTTTTTCACTTTGTGTTATTTGGTGTTGTCGCCCAGCGCATGGGGCTCGGACAATTCTTTGTTGATAATGCGATGATCGCAGCCGGTCGTTATACTGGTGGCCCGGCTAAAGTAAGTGTAGTTTCTTCAGCATTCTTCGGCACTATCTCCGGATCATCTATTGCAAATACCGTCTCGACCGGATCCCTAACTATACCCAACATGAAACGTATGGGTTATCCGGGGCACTTTGCCGGGGGTGTTGAAGCAGCATCTAGCGCAGGCGGTCAAATTACTCCACCGATAATGGGAGCCGCCAGTTTTCTGATGGCTGAGTATCTGGAGGTTCCTTATACCACCATCGTAATCGCCGCTATTGTCCCTGCGATGATGCATTACATTGGTGTACTTTCAATTGTTCATTTCACCGCGAAACGGTTGGGTTTAAAGACCTATACAAAGGAAGAACTGCCTAATTTCATCAGAATTTGGAAGCAAGGTTGGTATACCATTATTCCTCTAGTTGCTTTATTAGTCGTTTTGTTTTCTGGCTACTCGCCCAATATGGCCGCTTTTATGGGTATCAGTCTGTGTGTGGTAGTCGGTTTTACCTCATTTCAAAAACCGGCGACCCTTGTAGTTCCATTGGCTCTTATAGGATTCATTCTGTGGAAGGCTTCACCACTTAGTGGAGAAGGTTTTTCACCCACCATGGCCGGAGTACTATGTGCCCTGGTGTTTATAGGGCTCATGCATAAAACAGAAAGACAAACGTTCACTTCATTATTCGACAGCTTACACGTTGGCGTTCAATACGCCCTAGCTGTGGGAGCGGCATCTGCCGCGGTTGGTATTGTTGTTGGCGTTATTAATACCACCGGCGTGGGTTTTCGTTTGGGCTTCATGGTCACCAGCGGCGCGGCGGATATGGCAGAAAGCCTGTATCCCGTAATAGGCTGGATTTCTTCGACCGCGTTTTCCCAGGAATCTATCCAGCAATTCTTATCATTAGTGATGATTGCTATCGCCTGCATTTTAATGGGCGCCGGACTACCAACAACAGCACTGTATATAATGCTAGTATCTGTTGCGCAACCAGCACTTACCACCCTCGGTGTGCCACCGCTGGCTACCCATATGTTTGTTCTCTATTACGGTGTAATTTCGGAAATAACACCTCCTGTGTGTGCCTCTGCTTATGCAGCCGCCGGTATTGCGAATGCAAATCCGTTTAGAACCGGGATAAGTGCATTTACTTTAGGAGTGGGAAAATTAATGGTGCCTATGGTATTCGTGTATGCACCAACAATGTTAATTGTACTACCTGAGCATTTTACGCTGGTTTCGTTTTTACATGTTTCAATAACCTGTGCTCTAGGGGTATTTGCAATAGCAACCGCCGTATCCGGTTACTTTCTGGAGAGATTAGGGGGTCTTTGGCGTCTCGGTATGGCAATCGGCGGTTTGCTACTGGTAGCACCTAACGGCACTAGCGATCTTCTGTCACTACTTTTGATTGGACCAGTATTGATTCAACAACTTATGCAGCAACGCTCAGCACAGTCAAACTGAAACCAGTCAATCAAAGACAAATGGCGATCGAAAAAACAGTTATTGTTCTAGGCGGAGGGATTGTCGGGATATGCTCTGCACTAGCCCTTATGGAAGGCGGGCTCAAGGTTGTTTTAATCGACAAACAAGAACCTGGACAAGGAGCGTCATATGGTAACGCAGGGGTTATTTCACCCTGGTCTGTAGTGCCCCAATCAATCCCCGGTTTATGGCGTTATCTACCCGGCTGGTTACTCAATAGTGATGGTCCGATCGCGATACGTCCCGGATATTTACCAAAATTACTCCCCTGGGGTATAAAATTTTTAAATCAGGGAACACCAGAGAAAATAAAACGAATTTCCGAAGCTATGTCCACACTAAACCGGTCGAATGTTATGTTGTACCGGTCACTCTTAAGAAATACTGGAAACGAGCATCTAATTACGGATAGCTATTATGTCCATGCTTTTCGCCAAGAGCATAAGATAGATGTAAACTCAGCTGATTACCAATTTCGTAAGGCCAGAGGGGCTGTTATCGAACGAATCGGGCAACAGGAACTAAGAGTACTTGAGCCTTCACTCGCCAAGGATTTTAAGGGAGCTGTGCTAATAAAAGGACAAGCACGAACATTGGCTCCAGGTGAGGTCGGTCGGGTGCTGCTCGGGAAATTTCTTGCATTAGGCGGCACCGTACTCACCGAAAATATACAATCATTAAATCCAAAAAATGGTGGCTGGAAATTAACAACCACATCACAAGTACACCAATCCGATACAGTAGTAATTGCCATGGGAGCATGGTCAGCGAAGCTACTCCAATCCCTTGAGATCAAAGTGCCACTGGAGGCTGAGCGCGGCTATCATATACGGTATCCGGATTCGCAGACTTGTTTAAATCATTCAGTAATGGACGTAGATTTAAAGCTTGTCGCCAGCAGCATGTCCAGCGGACTGAGACTCGCCGGCACTGCCGAGTTTACCGGGCTTGATAGAGCCCCTTCGGAAAAACGGATTTCCAGTCTTATCTCTATCGCAGGAAAAATGATCCCGTCACTAAAGGAGCAAACACCGAAAACCTGGATGGGAACGCGACCGTCTATGCCGGATAGCCTGCCTTGCATTGGAGAAAGTAAAAAACACCCGGGTTTATTTACCGCCTTTGGACATGGTCATTGCGGATTTATGATGGCACCGCGGACGGGCGAATTAATAGCAGAATTAGTTCTCGGCAAATCCCCGTCTGTCGATCTGGATTGCTTTAGACCGGAACGCTTCAACAGTTAAACCACTTCCGTTACGGTAGTACTTAATTCATCGCCTGTCATTAGCGTAACCTGTGCAAATACACCTCGCCCAGACAATAGTTCTGATTTAATCGCTAACAGGTTTGGATTGAACATGCATAACGATCTATATAGGTTTTTTCGACACATCATTTATATATTTACCCAGTGGTATTAACTTCATGCTGCCATCGTAAAGTTCAAGCTCAATTTCGCCGTTTAAGGTGATATTCTGTTGTTTACCTGTAAGTTCCTCATTACTTAGGTGAACGGTTCGTTCCTTTCCATTTCCATCTTCACGAATTTTCCATTGTTTTACAATATAGTCCATGCCACGTTCGGACCAATTATTGATTTGTTTAATAAATTGTCGAGCGTAAGTCTCTAAAAGAGTAGTTACCGATAATTCGGTTTGACCTTCTGCTTCCCGAATACTCATCGCCCCGATTGAAATATCCGCAGGAGCGTTCATCAAATTAACCGAAATCGTAATGTTCAACCATGGTGTTTTCGTCTCAGTATCGCAATCTATCCAGAGTGATGCAATTTTATGATCGGCTATGGCTAAATCATTAGGCCAAACAAAGTTAAGGGCCGTCATCGCGGACAAATGTGTCGCCAACGCGTGCGCCATGCTGACAGCAGAAACCAACAGTAATTCTGGATGTTTTTCTGATGGAAATTCAGGACGTAAAACTATCGTACAGTGCAGATCTTCATCATTACAAATCCATGCTTGCCCTAAATGTCCTGTTGCATTTGTTTGATGTAAAGCCCAAATCAGTGTTCCTTCAACAGCACCATCTCTGGCATGTTGTATCGCCACCTCTCTTATGTTATCAACCGTTTCATACTTAATCAGCGTATAGGCGACCGGTAGCTCCAAAGTTATTTTCTCCACGTTATTGAATCAAAAATCAGATATCCTGTTATTACTTGCTATCGATTAAAACGATGTTCGTTCGATAAATTATTTTACCCATTAAACAATGATTTCGCTCTGGATCAAACTATCACTGGTGTACTGCATGAAAGCAGGTAAAGAATTATCAAAACCAACTAATTCTTAGTTTTACCTAGTCCTGGCGAAAAGCATAGTTACTACATACCTCTTCAATTGCACTAGTGGCGTTATACTTTCCCGTCACGCGCAATAACGCATCATGAGTAACCGCTTCAGATAGTAAATCGGCATAACCCTGTCGTTCGTGGTCAAACAGTGTGGTTTGCTGGGAATGGATAACGGAATAGTTGGCATCTCCGAAATACCAGCGCAATTGTCGTTGTTCCGAAAGTAATTTTAGTGTGTCAAATTGCGTATTGCCCAGACCGGGGGCTAATAGAACCTCTCCAACTAAAGGATTTGATTTATTAGTTAGAACTTCGAAGCGTAACATGACGATGCTTCCATTTGCATGACTGATAACTTCTCCTTCGAGTGTAACAGGTAAGGCCGTTTTTATTTTTCGCAAAACACGTCTGTCCTCCCTGGACTGTTTACCTCCAACCTCAAAGAAAACGGCAGATTCCCATTCTCCATTATCGAATTGCACCGGCACACAGGTAATCATGGCACCACTATCGTGCATACCCTGTGCTATTTGTAGCGGAAATTTATCCATCTTATTACGACTTATAAAAATAAAAACCCCGTTAGTATTAACGGGGTTTTTAACTGAATCATTGTTTATCAGCTAACTGAAGTTTTTGCATCTGCCGAGTTGGGGATTTGTTCGGATTGCTGCTGATGCTTCACTTCATCATACCAAAGGTCGTGGTGCTCTTTTGCCCACTCTACGCTAACCTGTCCTGTTGTCATACCCTCAAGGGCACCTTCGGTTCCGACCGTGCCGATGTACGCATGACCAAAGAAAACCACAATCCAGACCACAGCCGCGACTGCGTGAATTTGGTGCATGTTCTGCATGGTCAGTCGCGTGGTATCTCCAAGGCCTAATTGCGCTAGCCACCCAATTAAGGCAAAGCCCGAACCACAAACAGCTATCAAGCCGACAAAAATCACGATCCAGTACCAAACTTTCTCACCACCATTGGCTTTGCCGGCACTGGGGTGAGAATTGCCAATAATTCCACCACCTGATGCAAACCATTTTAAATCAGTGCCGTTAGGAATATTATTTTTAGCCCAGAAAAGTAGCATAGCGAAAACGCCAATTGAGAACAACGGGCCGACTATATTGTGCACATTGATTGAAAGATTTGCCCACAAAGCAAAGCCTTTACTGCCTAATAAAGGAATGAGTACAGTTCGACCAAAGAGCATGCTTAGTCCGGTAATGGCTAATACTACGAATAAAATAGCCGTGTACCAATGCATTATTCGTTCCCAGAATTTCCAACGCGGAACCATCTTGCCTGAGCGCGCGGCTTGAAGTTTAAGTCGCCCGCGCACCAGATAGAACAAAGCAATTGCGATAAGGCTACCCATAATAGTCCAACCGCCAATTTCCTGTAACCAACCTGATCGCATCTCCCGCCAGTTTTGCCCGCTCTGATTGATAAATACACCGCTCTCTTCGCCTGATACCGCGCTATAACCAACATTTCCATCTTTTACAGCCCGCCAAAAGTTCGATCGCTGGTTTTCATTATTCTGCACCTGCGCATATGCCGTGTCGCTGTTAAAAACATAGGACACGGTAGGCAAAATCATCGCGCTCATAACGATGAATAACAATGACCAGGTCATCATGCGAATTCGGCTGCGTTTTGTAGTTTTAGCTTTTTGCATTGTTATGACTCTCCAAGTTACTTTGATCGTCAGCGTTGTGATCAAAAACCAAGCACTGTCACCGACAATTTATAAAAGTAAGAACCCGTTTCCGGGTTCCTTTTTATTGTTAACTGGTTTTGTTATATGCTGTTTCCCAACCCCAGGTTTGAGGACGACCACCACGATTAAGAATTCGCTCGCGATAAATATCCGAAACCATATCGCTGTCACCAGCAAGTAGTGCTTTGGTGGAACACATTTCTGCACAAAGCGGCAGCTTACCTTCGGCAATCCGGTTACGACCGTATTTCTCAATTTCAGCCGGTGAATTATTATCTTCATCCCCAGGTCCACCCGCACAGAACGTGCATTTGTCCATTTTGCCACGTACACCAAAGGCTTCTTTTTGAGGATACTGCGGAGCACCGAATGGACAAGCGTAGGAACAATAGCCACATCCTATGCATAGATCCTTATCATGCAGTACGATTCCGTCGTCGGTGGTGGAAAAGCAGTCAACTGGACAAACGGCGGCGCACGGTGCATCAGTACAATGCATACAAGCAACCGAAATAGATTTTTCGCCAGACTCACCATCACCCAGTGTAATGACACGCCGACGATTCACACCCCAGGGAACTTCGTTTTCGTTCTTACACGCGGTGACACAGCCGTTACACTCGATGCAGCGTTCGGCATCACATAAAAATTTCATTCTTGCCATCTTTATTTTCTCCGGCCTATACGGCTTTGACACGACATAGAGTAACTTTCGTCTCTTGCATTTGGGTTACAGAATCATATCCGTAGGTAAATGCCGTGTTACAGGCTTCCCCACGAACATAAGGTTCGGTACCTTCCGGATACTTATCCACCAGGTCCTTACCCTCGTACCATCCGCCGAAATGAAACGGTGTGAAAATAACGCCTGGCGCAACCCGGTTTGTAATCATAGCCTTAACCTTGATCCTGGAGCCTTCGGGACTTTCAATCCAAACCATACTTCCATCCCTAACGCCGTTACCATTCGCATCTTTAGGATTGATTTCACAGAACATATCTTGTTGCAGCTCTGCCAGCCATGGATTCGAGCGGGATTCCTCACCACCCCCTTCATACTCAACCAGACGTCCGCTCGTAAATACCATAGGAAAATCCTTAGAAAAATCCTGGGCCTGGATAGAACCGTATCTCGTTGGTAAGCGATAGAATCGTTTACGATCTTCATAAGTCGGATACTTAGCTGCAAGCTCACGATCCGGCGTATAGAGTGGTTCACGATGGATCGGTACACGATCCGGGAATGTCCAGACTATGACCCGAGCCTTGGCGTTTCCAAAGGGCGCACAGTTATGTTTAATAGCAACCCTTTGAATACCACCGGATAGATCGGTTTTCCAGTTTTTGCCTTCAGCAGCCCCTTTTTCTGCTGCCGTTAATTCGTTCCACCAGCCAAGGTTCTTCAACAACTCATGGGAGAACTCCGGATAACCGTCTTGTATATCAGACCCTTTAGGCCAGGAGTTTTCAGCCAGAATATTGTTACCATCGTGTTCAACTCCAAAACGGGCTCGAAAACACAGTCCACCTTCAGCAACAGTCTTACTGGTGTCGTAAAGTATTGGAGTGCCAGGATGTCCCATTTCCGCTGTGCCCCAACATGGCCAAGGTAAACCATAATACTCTCCATCAACCGGACCACCCTCTGCTATCAGGGTTGTAGTATTAAAGGTATGTTTGTTCTCCATGTGGAGTTTCATGCGCTCCGGACTTTGCCCCGTGTATCCGATCGTCCACATACCTTTGTTGTATTCACGCGTTATATCCTCAATAAGAGGCTCATCATTACTTACCTGTATATTTTTACAATACTGATCTGCAAAGCCGAATTTCTTTGCAAACTTGTACATGATGATGTGGTCCGGCAGGGACTCGAACAACGGTTCGATAACTTTTTCCCGCCACTGCAACGAACGATTCGATGCAGTTACCGAGCCATATGTCTCAAACTGCGTGCAGGCGGGCAGTAAATAAACACCATCGGTACGATCATGCATTACTGCGGCATGTGTTGGATATGGGTCAATGATAACCATCATATCCAGTTTGGCCATGGCTTTTTTCATTTCCGGGCCACGCGTTTGACTGTTTACCGCGTGTCCTGACCAAACCATTGCCCGAATATTATCTTTTTGCCCAATACTTTCTTCAAGTACTCCGTCTACCCAACGAGATACAGGAATACCCTTATAATTCATCGTATGAACTGGTTTACCTTTATCCCCTTCCACCTCTTCATTACTAAATTGTCCTTTAACCCAGTCATATTCCAAACCCCAAACTTTCGACCAATGTTTCCAAGCTCCATCGCTCAACCCGTAGTAGCCTGGCAAAGAATGAGATAACACGCAAAAATCCGTTGCCCCCTGCACATTGTCATGACCACGAAAAATATTGGCGCCGCCACCCTGTGTGCCAATGTTCCCCAGTGCAAGTTGAAACGCGCAATAAGCCCTAGTGTTGTTATTACCAATCGTGTGTTGTGTTCCACCCATACACCACACAAACGTTGCTGGGCTGTTTTCAGCCATCATTTTCGCAGCTTCACGCACGGTTTCTTCATCAGCGCCTGTTACACGTTCGCATTCTGTCGGATTCCAGTTTGCCACCTCGGCACGCACTTCGTCCATTCCATAAACCCGCTCACTAATGTATTTCTTATCTTCCCAGCCGTTTTCAAATATATGCCACAGCATGCCCCATATGATGGCCACATCAGTACCCGGTCGAATACGCACATAATGATCGGCATGGGCTGCGGTGCGAGTAAAGCGTGGATCGATAACCAGCATCTTCGAACCACTTTCTTTGGCCTTAAAAATGTGCTGTAAAGAAACCGGATGAGCTTCAGCCGGGTTTGAACCAATGAACAACATCGCCTTGGAGTTATGCATGTCATTATAGGAGTTGGTCATCGCACCATAACCCCATGTATTAGCTACTCCGGCTACAGTGGTGGAGTGGCAAATACGTGCCTGATGATCAACATTGTTGGTACCCCACATTGCCGCAAACTTGCGGAACATATATGCTTGTTCATTATTGTGCTTAGCAGATCCCATCCAATAAACCGAGTCCGGACCGGACTCTTTACGAATTTTCATCATGCCATCGCCAATTTCATTGATGGCATCATCCCAGCTCATTCGCTTCCACTGGCCACCCACTAACTTCATTGGATACTTAACACGACGCTCGCCGTGGCCATGTTCACGGACCGATGCCCCCTTGGCACAATGGGCACCTAAATTAAGCGGTGAGTCGAAGTCCGGCTCCTGGCCCGTCCACACGCCATTTTGGACTTCGGCGACGACACCACAACCAACCGAGCAATGGGTGCACACACTCTTTTTAACAGTAATATCACCTGTAGCTACCTGACTGGCAGCATGGGCTTTCTTCATTCGACCCGGAGTTAACAGCGTTGACGCCGCCCCGGTACCCATTGCTATTCCGGAACGCTTTAGGAAAGCGCGCCGGTTAATCGAATTGCCAACGCCCGATGACTGATTATTCTCATCGTTAGACTGTTTTCTTATAAGTTTCATCTGTTATCTCCTGAACATGTTCCGATTTTTATTCGAATGAAGGGAATTGGGGCTTACAGTTTCAGCTCAAAACCGGGCAGACTTGTAATAATCACGAATATGTTCGGTTTCCCGATATCGTTTATTCACCTTTGCTTGCTGCGGTTCGGCGATAACGTCAGAAGCAATAGCGTGACCAGATAGCACGCCACCACCTATAGCTGTGCCGGTTACTACTGCGCCCTTTAAGAAAGCGCGACGGGGAATACTTTGTTCAACATCTTCCGTTATCGATTTTTTCATGGTGACGTCTCCACTGACATTTATAATAAATTTAATGGGTTTGAATGTTTAGGTACTGCTTTTCCAGAGCCATAAAAGCTACTCCTAATAAGCCAACGGGCTTATAGAAGTCTGCTGACTTCGCAGAAAGTAATTCGTTGAAAAATTTAACGGCCCAAGGGTGTATATGTCTTAAAAAAAACTGGCGTTCGCGAGACTCATCGATATCATCTGCGCCAATTATGAGTGCCATTGTTTCGCACAATGCGGCTATATGGTCCTCTGGATCTTTCTCATATGCGTCGGATTCGATACCCAGCGCTTTTAAATCATCGCGCAAGTCGCTTAAAGGCTTATCCATAAGAAACCCAGTCATATGCCAGGAACCAAAAGGCACAATTGCACCACGACCAACTCCGATAAAAAGGGTGTGAAACTCATCGTCCAGTATCAATATATCCGCCTGTAATGCGGCTAGTCTGAGTTGCTGCCATGCCTTACCAACTTCCCCTATATCACCGTCGGTTGACGGAGATATGTGTCTAAGGTAGTCGATAAGATCCTGTGAAGGCGGGCTACTTAGCAGTGATGCGAGAACAGCGTAAGTGTCGGAACGTAACTTGCCGTCGTCATCCAACTCTGAGTGACTCACGGCTTCCGAGGTATTTACATCACGTTTTGTAACGTCCAATAGCACTCCGCGAAAATAAGGTTGTAAACTAAAAAATTAATATTAACTATAAATTATCGTGTAGATTATATAAAAATTTCTTGTGTTGCAAATTTTTAATACAAAATGTCTGATTATTACCTTATCCGTAAGTTTTGCAAATAACACAAATACATCGGAAATTTAATTACCCTATTAATTTCAACAAGGTACAAGAAGAAAACTAAGAGATCATATCATTTTTATCAAACATGTCTTTTACCCGACAGTCCTCACACAATTTTAATCGTCGCATTGCATCAGGTTTTGCATACATCCAGTGATTTTTTAACTTTTCGGTCATCCGGCCAATCATCGCCATTGTAGCGAAAGGTTTTCCACAATCCAGGCAATGAAAAGGAACCTCTTCTTTCTGAGTTCGGGCTTGATTAACAACATTAAGGTCAAAATGCAATCTCGGTTCAAGCGTGACTGCAGATTCAGGGCATGCTTGACTACAAATACCGCATTGAACACAATTTGCCTCGATAAAACGTAATGCTGGTGTATCACCGCCCGCTTGAAGCGCACCGGCCGGACACACAGACACACAGCCCATACATAATGTGCATGCTTCCTGATTAACATGAATCTGTCCGAATAATGCCGAATCAGGGAGTGAGACAACTGAACTTTGGTTAGCGGACAATTCGCTAAAGAAAGTGAGTGCTGCACGAATAGTGCTTCTCTTTCCACCAACCGGTGAAAATGTCGCAGCATTCTCAATTGTCACATCATTCTGTCCATGATAGAAGGGTTCCAACGAATGTACGATTTGAACAGAATGAGTCCGACAAAGGGTCTGTTCCAGAACTGATTGAATCAAACTGCAATTTTCCGTCACAGTACTTACAACTTGCCCCGATATGTTTTCAGGCACATACAACAGTACCTTATTAGCTCCGTAGGCTAATGCTGCAGATAAAATATCCAGACCCACTGATCCAATTTCTTCTACTACATAGGGAATAACATCGTCAGCCAGCTGAGTGGAACAACTCATTACGTGGTCCCGACCATGCTCATTATCGAAAATCAACAGGGTTATTCCACGCTTCTGGTTCCTTTCACGCAGTTTTTTTAATATTACACGCAGGCACTCAATTTGTTCTTCTGCCGCCGGATAGACATAGTTAATAGCACCGGTTGGGCAACTGCTGGCACACACACCCCCGCCCTGACAAAGATGCGGGTTAACCTCTATGGCTTCTCCAATTGAAATGATGGCTTCTGTAGGGCAAGCGTCAAGACAGCGCGTACACCCGGGGATTCCGCTTCGACCGTGAGCACAAATATTGGGGTTGTAATCAAAATAACGGGGCTTTTCAAACTCGCCAATTAAATCTGGAACGAGATCAAGTACCGGATACTCTTTAGCTGAAGGATCGTAATAATGATATCCAGGAGGCTTAATAGCGGCACTAATTAATGCTTGGTCGCTGCAATCGATGACTTGATCAAACAACCCGGTTTCAATCTCAAAAAGTTTTGCCAGATTATTTTTCTGTCCTTCCGATGATGCGCCCTCAATGGTAACTTCAAACTTGCCTAAATAACCAGAAACCACTAAGCCTGCGCAGTTATATGTATCGGCATTAAGCACTACGCTGCTTTTATCCGAGGGGATTGCAACATACGACAGTATTTTATCCGGCAAGTTTGCCCTAAGCTCTTGTGTCAGAGTTTGCCCGGCAATAATCAGTAATCGATTCGCAGCAACATAGGAAACATTGGTCGTTGGTGTTGGCTCCCAGGGTATTGCGGAGAGTACTTCATGACGTAATTGCGCGATTGCGCTATCGTGCGCCAGATTCAGGTTAAGCGTCTCTAGATAACTATTCATATTCGTTTAGCTGCAATCCGTTTAATATCAGGAATCAATCGTAATTTTCTTCTGAACCGCTAAATCCGGTTCAGATACGGGATCATCCATAGCATCTTCTTCAGTTGTATTACCTGATTCGGAGTCAGGTAATGTTTCGTTTACTTCTTCCCGTTGCGCGTCTGCATCCTGCTTATGAAAATCCTCGTCCTCTTCGGGTTCGACCTCGTCCGTCGTATCCTTACCATCTTCGGCTAACTCGGCCTTTATTTGCTCCTCCTTCTTTTTACGCTCTTCCGCAACTTCCATTTGATGTTTCATATCGCACGTAATAAGGTTTCCCAGAGCCGCGAAACTGGTGAAATCATCGTCATAATCATCCAGGCCATCCCGAATATTGAAACAGGCCCGCCTAAAAAGTTTACGAAGAGCCAATCGACGCAGTTCATCGCTTACTCCGGGAGACATAAACATCGAAACATCACTATCAGAGGTTAATCCGTCAATTTCAGGCATGTCGTCGTCGGTTAAATCCTTTTGCTCCCCCCAAGACTCGGGTTTTGAATCGGAAACGGAAATTTCCTGGTCTTGTTGTTGCGACTCACCCGGCATGTCAATCTCGTTGATATCACGCTCACCGGAAATCTCTATTTTCCGACGAGACCAACGGGATAAAAAGCCTTCCTCACTTAACTGTGTTTCAGTGTTCTTGTCTTTTTGCATATGCTGAATTCTCGGCCCAATCTAATCGTTTTCTTTTTTTCTTTTGCTCAGGCCGATAATGAGTAACCACATACTTTTCCACTATATCTCTGATTTCAGCCGGCATTGGTATTGATAATACCATTCTATCCGATTCCATATATCCGGTTGCTTCATCCTGATTAGCAGTAATCATTCCGGGCTCAGCTTCGCTCGCCCCTTCTTCACCATCGCAAATAACGAATAAGAATGGTGTCTCAGATAGCAGGTTGTACCAATATCCTTCGCTACCGTCTTTATATAACCTGAGTTCCATACCACCCCAAAAGTAGCGGCTTTTTGTCTCATCTTCGTGTATTAATTTCCGATTATCCTCTTGTAGTATATGCTCACCCGTAACAATCGCAAAACACTTCCACTGGGGTATAACCCAGGTTTTAGACTTATCAATAGTGCGTTCCAGAACAACCGCCACCGGCACGGCTACTTCCCGCTCGGATTCGGTAAATTTCAAATCAGGTTTCTTCGTCATG
>CAJQKF010000101.1 GCA_905478855.1 uncultured Gammaproteobacteria bacterium | reverse complement strand
CCGATTGAGCAGCGACGATATTATTTATTGGCATACCCCGTTGCATGCACGCAAGCGCTACCTCAACTGCATCTGCACCATAACGCAGTGGAGAAATTACCGGGCTAATATGCGCTTTGCAAAAAGGTCGCTGCCTGAATGTATTCTTGCCGCCCATCATTTCGTCGAATATGTCTACTACAGCGTCAACATGTTCCCCGACGAAGAAACTGGTTCCGATCGGTTTTTGTGTCCCACGCAACATCGCGTAAACAGTGTTCACGTCTAGATCGAAATTATCGGGAACGTCGGTCGCGACACAGCATCGGGTAAACCAACTTACGTTATTTAGGGTATCGATAACTCGTGAAAAGTCGTAGAGATCTCGAAGTGTCGAGGGTCGATATATTCCTGAGTCTATATCCAATGTCTGCACAGCAGCTCCACCTGTGCCGAAATACACCTTGTCGCCGCCTACTTCAAAGTCGTGACGGGGATCGCGACCATGAAGGGTGAATTTTTTACATGACTTATCGATAATATCTTCCACCATGCTCCGTGGAAAACATAAACGACCGTCTTTGTTTACGTGGGCTCCACAACTTACCGCTCGATCGATAAGGATGTCTGGTGCTTCGCCCATACCTAGCTCTTCCAAAATTCGCAGGGATGTCTGGTAGATTTTTTGTATGTCGCTCTCTGTTAACGGTTTGTATTGACCCCCAACTGCGCCCGGTGGGCATGGATCGATTTCCGGTGGCAAGCTGCGCATGGCATGCATAGCTTCGCGGCTTGATTGGCCGCCGGATCGACGTGTTCTACGTTTGAATTTTGCCGCATCATTCATAATAATTAACTAGCTACGTACGAGTGCATTTTCGGGATCATAAAGACACGGGTGGACGACAATGGCTGGGTATCGTGTGCCCAGAATTTCGATTTCGAATTGTTGACCTGTATTAGCCATATCGGGATTTACAAAAGCGAATGCGATGTTCTTATTAGTGCGATGACCGTAGTCTCCGGAGGTAACCGAGCCCACCTGCTCATTACCAGAAAATATGGGATTTCCACCATGCGCACTGGCAATGTTACAATCGACAACCATGCTGACAAATAATTTTCGATGCCCACTTTCCAGTTGCTTGAGCAATCCTTGCTTGCCGATAAAATCGTCTTTATCCAAATTTACAAAACGCTCTAATGCGGATTCAATAGGATTGTGTTCATAAATTAAATCAGCTTTCCAGTGACGATAGCCCTTCTCAACACGCATAGACTCTGTAGCGTACAGTCCAAAATTTTGCAGTTTAAAAGCCTTGCCAGCACTTTGTAGGGTTTTATAGACTAGGTATAAACGTTCGTTTGGTACATGTAGTTCGTATGCCAGTTCTCCACTAAAACTGACGGTCATTGCAGTAACCTCGGCATGACCAATAAACATGTCTTGCACCTGCATCCAGCTAAATGCCTGTTTAGACCAGTCGCATCGGGGTGATACCGATTGCAGCAGGTTACGCGATTGAGGCCCGGCAACTACTAAAGTAGTGTGAGTGGCAACCATCTTAGTTAACGTGACGGTAGACGGCATGTAGTGGGCTAACCAGTCTCGATCATGCCACTCGGCGCCTGCTGCGGACCCATACCAGTAATGATCTTCCCCCAGTTTGGCGATGGTGGCTTCGGTTAGCACATTGCCGTGTTCGTTTAATAAATAGCAGAGGTTTACTTTACCGGTGGCCTTGGGCATGACACCACAAATCATCTGGTTAAGAAATTCTGTAGCGCCCGGTCCCTTGATTTCAAAACGATTAAAACCAGATATCTCCATTATGCCCACACCGTTGCAAATTCCCTCCACTTCTTTGGCTACAATGTTTTTTGTCGGTGTGTATCGATAGCTATGTTCGTCAACAAACGAAGCCTCAGGCTTAAAGAAAAGGGTCCGTTCCCAGCCGTTTACTGTTCCCCACTCACAATTAAATTGATCGAGCACTGCATATAATGGAGTAGTACGCGCGAGTCGTGAAGCCGGTCTATGTTCGTGGGGTAAATGGTAGTGGAACTCGCGTTGGTAGTCTTCAATGGCCTTTGGAAGGGTATGCTCGGTGTTGGCGTAGCCGGTAAAGCGTCTTGGATCGAGGAACCACGCATCCCATTCACACTGACCGTGTACGATAAGTTCGGCGAGTATTTTTCCATGGCCACCACCTTCACCAATACCCGCACGTAATCCTAAGCAGGCAAATGCATTGGGTATACCTGGAATCGGCCCGATTAGCGGTGCGCCATCAATGGTGTAAGTAATTGGTCCATTGATAACTGTATGGATGCCGGTTTCTGTGAGGCAGGGTAATCGTTCAAAGATTCGTTCCATATTATCCAAACAGCGGTCAAGATCGGAAGGGCAAAGAGATTTTGTAAAGTTCGGATCAATTCCATCTAAGCCGAATGGTTTACAGGCTTGCTCATAAACACCAACTAACAGACCTTTCTTTTCCTGGCGGCTATAAAAATCATCACCTGGATCACGTATTATCGGAACACGGTGATCAAGTGCTTCTAGCTGCGGAATACTCTCAGTCAGGAAATACATATGCTCCATGGATACTACGGGGTGACTTACTCCCAGCATGTTGCCGACCTCGTTTACCCGGTATCCGCTAGCGTTTACTACTTTCTCACAAGTGATATCGCCATATTTAGTATGAACAATAAATTCTCCATTAACTTTGCGTGTTATGTTTTCAACTGGATTAAACCGATAGATCTCTGCACCTGCCTTACGCGCTCTGCGGGCAAGTGAAAATACAAGTTGTGCCGGATCAATGTCACCGTCTAATGGATCCCACCAGGCGCCTTTCAGTCCCTTGGTGTCCATTAATGGATGCCGTTTTCCTGCCTCCGCTGCGTCGATGTATTCAAATTCAACACCCATACCTTTTGCCATGCTGATATAGTGTTTATACGTATCAATTTGGTTTTGGTTATAAGCGAGTCGCATACCACCAGTAATATGGTAGTTAATTGGAAACTCCTCATCGGCTGCCAGTTGGCGGTATAAATCAATGCTGTGTTTCTTCAGCGCCACCATAGTTTGGTTGCCGCCAAATTGTGTGACTTGAGCCGCAGCATGCCATGTTGAACCAGACGTTAATTCGTCTCGTTCAACCAATACAACATCCCTCCAACCAAGTTCAGTTAGATGGAACAGTGTGGAACTACCGGCAATTCCACCACCAATAACAACGACACGTGCATGACTTTTCATCAGGACTACTCTTTATAGGTATAGCGGTTAACAATAAACTTATATTTTTTGCAGTGACTAATACTGTGCCGATTTAGACATAATAACAATGGAAAAATATTGCACTATAGTTCAATATTTTTATACTATATGATATTAACTATTCAAATGCCGGACGACAGTTTGAAACACGTACTACCTCCGTTGGATCGACTTAAGGTTTTTGAAGCATCGGCACGGCTTTTAAGTTTCAGCCAAGCCGCCCGAGAATTGTGTATTACCAAAGGCGCTGCGAGCTATCAAATTCGTATGCTTGAAGAAGAGTTGGATACTCGATTGTTCAAGCGCAGTGTGAGGCAGGTGCTGCTAACTGACGCGGGACAACTTTTGTTTTTGACCGTTCAGCAAGTTTTTGCTGAACTTGGTGGGGGTCTGACTAAACTTAAACGAACAGATAATCGTGATGTGCGAATTGGTGCAACCACCTATGTGGCAGCACGCTGGTTGTCACCTAGAATTGCTTCTTTTACTAAACGTTTTCCGCAAATATCGATTGTTTTTCATCATGCAGTAAACACCGACGAATTTTCCCTTGACGATGTCGATGTGGCGATTCAGTGGGGAAAGTGTAAAGGAGAGGAAAGTAAGGATCGTCTTAAAGAATTACCAATGTCTTTATATCCGGTTGCTAGCCCTGGATTGGTTGAGAAATTTGTTGGATGTCACAATGATTCTCTTGATCCCCAAGCAGTATTGTTATGCGAAGACCGTTCACAGGATTTATGGGGGGAGTGGGCCGGCTCCGATGCATTGCCAAACCAAAAACTGGTGGTCAGCGATGCAAATGTTCGCGTGCAATTAGCAATCGACGGTCAGGGCTTAATTCTGGCTGATGATATGATGCGCTCGGAAATCGATAGTTGCCTGCTTATAGCCCCGTTCGAACGCTGTTTGAACGGGTACGGGTATATACTTCGTAGTGATCCTCAGCAAAAAGCCAATCGAGCGAGCATTGCTTTCCGAGATTGGCTTCTTGAGGAAATGTCCAGCTAGGATGTTGTGTATTGCAAGATTTTTACAACCTGCTCGGGTGTTGTTGCCCAGGCCATAGCCTCGGAATCAACTTCTTTTAGTGGATGAATAATGTCTTCGTCATGAAGGGTAATATAGGGTGTGCCTAATGCCGCACATACACCAGCATCAAATGCTGCATTCCACTGCTTGTATTTGTCCCCAAATCGAATAACTGCAATATCACAATTTCGTATCAGGGTTCGTGTGCGAATTCCATTTACCTTCGAAGATTTATGATCTCTCCAAAACCCATCGCTCTGCGGTGCAAGAAAATCACCGGCGGCGTCACTGGCCTCGTGATTTGTGTTTGCTGAGCTAAAACTAACAGGAAGATCCAGTTGTGCGGCTCCATCCATTATTTGTTGTCGCCAGTCGCTGTGAATTTCGCCTGATAAATAAACCATCCAATGCATAGAAGATACTCCTGATATTAGTGATGAGAAATTAAATAGTTCCTTGGGGCTTGGAATGTTCTATAACTAGTAGTTTCTGTATTCCAAGTTTGGGTAGATAGAGTCTACTAAGTAATGACAAGACAATACAGGACAAAGCATAAGGTTACCCAACATTATCGATCAGATTCCCATGCCGCCCGCGACCATCACTACTTCACCTGTTATATATTTTGCTCCGGTGCATAAATACACAATCGTTTGGGCATAGTCCTCAGGCTGACCCACCGTTTGGAGAGGAACATGCTGTTTAGCATAACGTTCAACATCACCAAATTCACATTGCCAATCGGAATCAACCAATCCTGGCGCAATACCGTTTACCCGAACATCAGGCGCGAGCCCGCGTGCTAATTCTCTGGTTAAACCGGTAAGTCCGGATTTTGATACGGAATAGGCAAGAGAGCTACCACCACCGTGATAAGCGGAAACTGATATGGTATTGACCACACATCCACGGGTTTTCTTAAGCTCATTGGCCGCAGCACGAGCGATCCAAAATGGACCAAGCAGGTTAACTGAAAGAATCCGTTCCCAGAAATTTTCATCCATTGCATCAAGATCGGATGCCGGTATCACACTTGCTGTATTGGGTGTTCCGGCGTTATTTACAAGATAGTCCAAACGACCTAATTTATCGATTGCATCGCTAACAATTCGGTTTGCTGACTGCTTGTTACTGACATCGCCCGGAACAGCACAAACCTTGTGTCCAAGCTTACTAAGTTGGTCGACCAACTTAGTAAGCCGTGCATCCAGGCTCAGGTCGTTAATGGCTACTGCGCAGCCACTTTTGGCGAGTAGCTCCACCGTAGCTTTACCAATGCCGGATGCACCACCGGTTACCAGAGCGCATTTACCCTCAAGAGTAAACTGAACTAGATCGTTCATGAGCGGAGATAAGAAGCGCCGTTAACATCAATGATACAACCTGTCATAAATGCCGGTGCATCGAAGGCCAAGTAACGGATAGTCTCTGCAATTTCCACTGGTTGAGCGACGCGCTTCATTGAACTTTGATTGCGAATACTCTCACCTTCAGGTGAAGCTAGAATAGCCGCTGCCATTGGAGTTTCCACAAAGCCTGGAGCCACAGTGTAGATATAAATGTTCTCTGGGCCAAGTGCCTGCGCCATCGATTGCCCCATTGCGTTGAGTCCAGCCTTTGATGCACCGTACCAAGGCATTAACGGTTCACCACGAAATGCGCCCCTTGATGAGACATTAACGATTCTACCGCCACCCTGTTTAAGCATCGCTTGGGATGCACAATAAGCGAGGTTTGCCGGCCCAGTAAGGTTTGTTTCTACCACATATTGCCAGTTTTTTTGCCATTCTTCGTAATCGATGTTTGCAATATCGGCACGTCTGGATACTCCCGCATTATTAACGACCACATCTAACTGACCGGCTTTGGATACCGTTTCAGTAATCAGGTTTTCGGTTTGTTCCGGATCAGTTAAGTCAGCCGCTATACATATGTGATCTGCACCATCTAGAGTTTTTGCAAGATCTTCAGCTCCTTTTTTATTGCGGTGATAATGCAGCACAATTTGTGCGCCTTGTTTTGCACAGCAAATTGCAGCTGCGGTTCCAATTCCGCCTGAGGATCCCGTGATTAGGATTACCGGTCTTTCGTTCATATTACTATTCGCTCTTGTAGTGAAATCTCAAATTTTAATAAACTTTTTGCGAGCCAAATTATTTCAGATATTTTGATTCAATAGTAATAAAATATCGACGGTTCAATAATTTAATGACAATGTATAGGTTGTCGAAGATTAATGTGTTTTAGAGAGTGATTATCAATCATGAAAATAGCGATACTTGGCACTGGGGCGATGGGGTCAATCTATGCCGCATTGTTAGCAGATGCAGGCAATAATGTTTATGCCATAGATGTGTGGCAAGAGCATGTTGATGCCATTGTGCAGAACGGTCTTACCGTTACTGGAGCCAGCGGCGAGCGCACTGTTCGTAACCTGCATGCAAGTTCAACACTCGATGAGGCCGGTGCATGTGATCTTTATATTATTTCAACGAAGGCATCAGGTGTTGCGGATGCAGCTCATCAGGTAAGCCGGGTTATGCGGTCTGACTCTTTGGTTCTAACTATTCAAAATGGTCTTGGTTCCGGAGAGCGTATTGCTAAGCACATGTCTACAGAAAACGTTCTTCTAGGCGTTGCCGAAGGCTTTGGTGCATCGCTGGTTGCACCCGGGCATGCACATCATAACGCAATGAAAATGATTCGGGTCGGAGAAATGACTGGAGGGATCACTGAGCGTTTGCAGAGCGTAGAAAAAGTTTGGAAGAGCGCGGGTTTTGATGTTCAGGCATTTGAAGATATAGAGCAGCTAATTTGGGAAAAATTTCTGTGCAATGTAACTTTCTCAGGACCCTGTACTGTATTTGATCTCACTCTTGGAGAATTAATGAATGATGAAGAGTCCTGGAAGATAGCTTGCGGATGTGCAAGTGAAGTTGCACAACTTGCTGAGGTAAAGGGGGTAAAAGTCTCTTATGACGATCCGATTGAGTATGTGACATCGTTTGGAAAGCGTATGCCAGATGCAAGACCTTCGATGTTGCTGGATCATCACGCCAAACGAGCATCTGAGATAGATGCCATAAATGGTATGGTGCCGGTTGTTGGTGCAGATCTAGGTATTGAAACACCGTACAATAATGTTATTAGCGCAGTTGTGAGAAATATCGAAAAAAGTTTTTAAGTCAGTGATCGATATATTTATGTCTCTTAAAAAAAATACCTGATTAGCCTCGTGGTGAAAAAACGAGGGGATTACGCTCTATTATCTTCCAAAACACAGCAGATTTGTTTATTAAGTTTTGGGGGGGGGATTAACATCTTGATATAACACGTTCAGCTGGCACGAGTGAACCGGCAATTAGTTGGAGATTTTTATTTTCGCTCGTTCTGGCCTTTTCTTGAAATTTAAGAATCATGGCTCCGGCGATCGTCTGTTGCCATAACCAGTTTTGTAGTTGATTAGAAGTTGGATTGCCAACTGCGGTGGCGGCCTCTAAATATAATGCTTTTATATCGTCAATAGCAAAACGGGCACGAGCTACAACAGACATGCCTTTTGGATTTGGTGCCGGCTTTGCGGAATGGTAGCGATCAATAAACTCAATTGCTTGTTCTGGGGATAACCCACTAATGCCCACTGTAGACCGACCATGACGACGTCTTGCCTTTTTCCATACCGGTATTAGACTACGTAATTCTGATTTAACGGAGTCTGATTCCAAGGTAATCGGAAACTGCCAGTTGTCGGCCGTATCAGTCATACTTTTTTCATCGTTAAAATCTTTCAGAATAGGACCGGGACCTGAACCGTCTAGCAAAGTGAGAGCCCCAAGCAGCACACGTGAATGTTGAGTAGCGTTACCGGGTTCGCCGAATGGCCGACCAAGCTCGAACGGTACCCATAGCGATCGCGGTGGACGCATTTGCTCCACATGCTCACGCACCAAGGCAACTATTATCGTTGCAAGTCCTTCCTTCTCGAAGAAGTGGGCTAGCCCGCTCACGGCGCGCGTGCAGGCGGGTCAGACCGGTGCGAGAACTACCGTGTTTACACCTAAAGCCAACATCGATCCAGCAAGTTCGCGTGCCTTGACTTCAAGAGCATCGGGGTTTGTTGCGCCCATAAAAGAATAGTGGGTATCGGCTGCCTTACCGATTTTACCAGTGGACTCAAGTTCGGCTAATCGCTGCCGGGGAAATATAACGTTCAGGTCTTGTTGGAAACCGCTACGATCGAAGTTGGTAGATACATGGCTGCATAATATATCGCCGTCATCGACTGTAGAGGGAATTGCCCTATATCCAACATCTCTTGCCAGCAATGGTCTATCGCCTCTTACAATTAATCCGGCAGTAGAAACAATTGCCACGTGGCGTTCATGCATGGGAGGTACGTTACTAAATGGTGTATCGCCATAGGTAGGACAATCTAAACCCGCAATAACCGTACGTTCAGGCTCCGGCACATCGACTAGTTTAACCATTCAACACTCCCGAACACGAAATCATCTTAGAGGATGCGCAGTTAACGGTGATGAGTGATCTTATCATTGACTAAATCCTATCTGATCAATCGGCCGTAATCAAGAAACAACTTTAGCTGGCTAGTTTATTGTTCTCGATGGTCGGTTTATCAGAACAATGCCTAAACTCACTAGCACAAGGGCACCAAGAATAGATGCCGAGATGCTTTCATTCATGAAAATCCAGGCGAATATGACACCAAAAAGTGGGCATAAAAAACTAAATGATGCCATAGATGCTGGGGGATAGATCGATAATATCCAGAACCAGGTAAGGAATCCGACACACACAACTAACAGTACTTGGGCGGCGAATACTACCCACATAAATGTATCAGGTGAGCGAAATGTTTCCCCTAGGTAGATCGCAAGGGGGACGAGAATAATGGCGGACACGAATAGTTGGTAGAGTAGTTGCATTTCGGGCGATGTTTTTGCTAGAGGTGTCGTGCGGATAACAAGAACGATTCCGGCCCAGAAAACCGCAGCTATTAAACAGTATATATCCCCAGTGAGAGATTTTTCAGTAGTGGCTATATCATTTTCTACAAGTGCAAGAACAACACCTACTACGCTTAATACTAATCCGAGAAAACGTAGGCGGGTGAGTCGGTCGCCGGGGATTAAAAAATGCGCGCCTATAGTTACCCAGCAAGGCATAGTGTAGAAAAAGATGGATGCGCGTGCGATGGACGTGTAGTCAAGTGCAGTAAATAATAGGATGAACTCAGTGGCGAAGAATATTCCAATTATAATCCCTGGCACTAGACTGCCATCACGCATGGATAAGGTTTTACGTGTGATGATTGCGAAAAGCAGTACTGGAAAAAATGCGAATGCAGAACGTAACCCGGCCTGAAATATCGGATTCATACCAGCATTTACTACTTTAACCATTACCTGGTTAAGTCCAAGTAGGGCGGAAAAAATAATTAGAATCGTTGCGCCGAATGCATCAATCCGGTTCTTTTTATTTACGTCGTTCATGGTCTTAGATAAGTATCTATATTTATCTAAGATTCTGTAGAGCGATTACTTCCACTGATGTGTTCTATGTTATTGTCCTTGGCGAGGTTCATTTGCTTTTGACGTTCACGAAAGCCATTTTTTTGTGCCACAGTTAGATGCTGGTGGCATCGTGGGCAGCTAACTCCCATTTCAAAATGAGTGGATTGTTTGTCTTCCGCAGTGATCGGACGCCGGCAACCGCGACATAATTCGTAATTGCCCGGTTCTAAGCCATGCCCTACTGAAACCCGTTCATCGAAAACAAAGCATTCGCCATGCCATAAGCTTTTTTCTTCAGGAATAGTTTCCAGATAATTAAGAATACCTCCTTCTAAGTGATAGACGTTTTCGAAACCTTGTTCCATAAGATAGGCTGTTGATTTTTCGCAGCGTATTCCACCCGTACAAAACATGGCAATTTTTTTGTCCTGTGGAATATCTTGTTTTTCTAGCCAGTTGGGGAAATCCCTGAAACTGGTAGTGTTCGGATCTATAGCATTTATAAATGTGCCTATGCCAGTTTCGTAATCATTTCTTGTATCGATAATCAGTACGTCAGGGTCCGATATGAGAGCATTCCAGTTCTCCGATGTTACGCGCTTACCTGTTTTACTTGCGGGGTCAATAGTATCTACCCCGAGTGTGACGATTTCGTTACGGAGTTTTACTTTTAATCGATAAAACGGATTATCGGTTGCATAAGAAATACGAAACTTGAGATCGGCAAGTCTTGGGTCTTGGTGAAAGAATTCTAGAATTGAATCCAGGCTTTCTTGCGATCCCGCGATTGTGCCGTTTATGCCCTCTTGCGCCAGTAAAATTGTGCCCCTTATATCTCGTGCTGCGCATTCCTTAAGGAATGATTCGCGAAGTACTGGAAAGTCTTCAAGGGTTACAAACTTATAGAATGCAGCAACTGAAATAGAGGACATAACCGATCTAATCTTGGTGAGTAATTAAACCGTGAGCATAATACTCCTGTCGATGGAGTCAACCCGTAATTTAGCGTATTTTACGGTATTACTCTGGACCATTGAATCGAGTATAGTTGGAGCCATCGGGTTTGGTGCTGATTGTCGGGTGTTGTGAATTTCCAGGGACCCAATATCTTTATCTTCCCGAATTACGTTTAACCCACTGGTCTAAGCCGAGGCGAATAAAATGACTCCAGAACTTACATATGTAGCGTGGACAGCGTTGATGTTGGTGCTTTTGTGGATCCCTTATATTGCAGGAACGGTCTCTCGAAATGGCCTACTAACACCGGCCGAATATAAAACCCCACTCGAACGTGATGAGCCTGACTGGTTACGTCGTTGCAATCGTGCACATCTTAATCTAGTCGAGAATTTTGCACCCTTCGCTGCGCTAACGATAATTGCCCATATTACAGATCAGGTCACCGCGACCACCGCAACCGCTGCCGCTGTATTCTTCTGGGCGCGTCTAGCTCACGCCGTTGCGTATATTATGGGCATACCGTTTTTACGGACTATTTTATTCTCCACGGGCGTAGTTTCCACATTGATAATTGGCTTTGAAGTAATTACATGAGTAATAGTGAATTGGCTAGTAAATCCTGCGAGGCATGTCGCTCCAATGCTCCTCATGTTAGCGATAAAGAGTTACCGGAGTTAATGAATCAAATCCCGGAATGGGCGGGAATTTCCCGAAACGGTATTCTTCAACTGGAACGTGAGTTTCGGTTTAGGAATTTTGTCGATGCACTGTCTTTTGCTAATCGTGTTGGTGACATATCAGAGCTAGAAGACCATCATCCTGCGCTTTTAGTTGAATGGGGGAAAGTAACTGTCACCTGGTGGAGTCACAAAATAAGTGGGTTACATAAAAACGATTTTATTATGGCGGCTCGAACGGATGGCGTTATGGAATCTATCGAACATTGATCGCAACCATCAACCTTAATTGGAGTTGCTTGCCTGCAAAGCCAATTATTGGGATTGGACAGGTACATCTTGTGTCAGCAGTTTTACCCAGTGATTATGATGCGTCTCAAGTTGACTGGTCGTTGCTTACGGATAAAGAGCGCAATCGTGCTCTGCGTTTTAAGTTTGACCGACACCGTAACCGCTGGGTATTCGGGCGACTGACCCTTAAGCATTTGTTGTCTAGTTATCTTAATTGTGAAGCATTATCAATCGAGCTGGGTTATGGGGAAATTGGCAAACCTTATGTTGCTTCTCCATCAAATAATAATCTATTGTTTAACTACACTGATTCGGGTGGGCTTCTCATTTATGCTTTCTCCGAAGGGATAGAAGTTGGCGTTGATTTGGAGTTTTTGCCTCGTGAGACTAATTTTGAAGCATTAGTTCGGCGTAAGTTAACACCCGACGAGCAGACGGCTTTTTATGAGATGCCGGTTGATCACCAGCAGAGCGCCTTCCTTGCCTGCTGGACACGCAAGGAGGCCTATGGAAAAGCTTTGGGTGTGGGTATTCGATATCCTATGTCGGAAGTAACCTTATGCGAGAATATGCAAGAAGCGGTATTTTCTCTTGTGAATGACGATGGCGACAACGTTCTGTTACACCAGCTTCAACCGCCCTTTAGCGGTATTGGCTGTATTGCCTCGATTGCCAAGCAGGTTGAAATATGCAGTTTTAGTATGCCGATGGATTAATTTTCCGTTGGTTGATCTTCAATTATCGAGTCGACTGTGGACTGGACGGCGGCTACTGAACTTTCGTTTGTGTTGCTTTTATTTGCAGAGTTGAACAACGTCTGATCAGCGTACAGAGATCCCGGTTTTGGAACAAAAGCACGTTTTTGCTGACCGGATTTACGCGCACGTAAACGCAGAGTGGTGTGTCCGGCTATACCCAAGTTTAGTATCAGAAAATATACGAACAAACTTTGTGGGCCAGCAATTTGCATAAATAATCCACCTACCAACGGACCAAAGATTGCTCCGGTACCGAACGCTAATAATAAACCTCCGGCAGTCTGAATTAGCTTGTCAGGCGGGGTTAAATCATTTGCTTGAGCAGCACATAGCGAATACATGGTGAATGCCAAGCTTCCGTATAAAGCGCCAGCGATATATAGAGACCATCCAGTTTCACCTGATGACGTATTTGACAGGTCTAGATTGCTAACGGTAAGCAGAACTGCGACACATGCGAGCGCGGTAACGAGAGCGTTGCCTATAAGAACTTTTCTTCGATCGAATCGGTCCGATAATCGTCCGATTGGCGTCTGTAATAATAATCCACCCAGAATTACACTTGCCATGAATGCTGATGTAGCAGTCAGGGATAATCCTATTTGACGGGTAAAGAGAGGACCCATGCTGTAAAATGCTGAATTCAACATCCCGGCAAGAAAGGTTCCAACAGCCGCAACGGGCGAAATACGATACAGCTCAAGGGGTGATATGCGCTCACGGGTTGCTGCTCGGGGACTGGGTGATCTGGTAAGCAGGACGGGCACTAAGGCCAAAGAGAAGATAATTGAAATAAAACCGAAAAGCGTGAACCCAGCGGGATCGGCAAGAGGCAGAATAAACTGGCCGAGACCAGAAAAACCATAACCTGTCGCCATGTATACGGCTAGTAATTGACCACGTACTTTATTAGTCGCACGTTCGTTTAACCATGCCTCGGTGATGAGTATCAAACCTGCCATGCAAAATCCACAAATGGCACGAACGATGGCCCAGACAACTGGATCGATTATGATGACGTGCACAATTGCTGCGGTAGACATTATCGATGCATACAAACCGAACGCTCGAATATGTCCAACCCGAATAACCAATTTTACTGAAAACAACGCGCCGAGTAGCAGTCCTACGAAGTAGGAGCTCATGATTAATCCAGTTACTGTAATCGAGAACGCTTCGATATCGGTTCGAATGGCCAGTAGTGTTGAAAATAGCCCCATGGCGAGCATGAGTATTCCGTAGCTTAGTAAAAGCGAACTCACGGACTTGAAGATGTCTTTCACAATGACGGCGGTATATTGCAGGAGAGCTGATATTCTCCGATATATGCGGCGAGTATAGGTTGTTAATGTGCGCCGTTATCGTCGTTTACTATGAAGTAGTAGTTGATGAATCGTCTTTATCAGCGGATCAACTTAGGTGTATCGATGGGTTTCTTAAGTGATGAGCTTGTTTGAGCATTTTATTACTTAACTTGAATAGATAAAGTACGGCATCGGGTTTATTATTAGTTCATGAGAAAAGCATTGTTGTGTGGTTATACTGCATCTTTAATTATTCTGCTGGGTATCGGCATACTGGCGATAATGGCTCCTGCTAGAACGAATTGGCTGCTATCGATAGTTATTCTTGCGGGTATTGTCAATGTTATATGCATCGCTTTATACGTGCGATTTATCCAAACTGAATTGCAGCAACCGTTGAGCGATATGGCGGACTGGGCAGGGGAAATTCGCCAAGGTAATTTACGCGCGCGTTTAGTGGAACAGCCACATAGCAGTAGTGGATTGATTGACGATGTTAATAGAGCTTCCGAATGGCTGGAAGCTCTTGCAGATGATATGGAGGGTCAGCTGGAACTGCAGCGTAAAAATTTGGAGTCAAAAACCAGATCGTTACAACTTCTGTATGATGTAGTGCGTGGTATAAATTTTGCTACCGAGGTGGAAAATCTAATATCGCGTTTAATGCATACTTCGGCAGATGCTGTCGGCGCGAAAGCCGCGAGTGCGAGATTAAAAAATCAGGTTTCAGAATTACCTATAGCAGAATTAAATTTCGATTCGTCATTAACAGAAGTCGAAAAGTTTTGTGTCGATTATTGTGATCCTTTTTCGTCTGAAGTTGATATTCGAATGGACCGGGTGCTTGATGATATGCGAAGCGCCGGATATTGCCCTGACGCTTCATTAACCAGGTTCGAGATACTTATCGTGCCATTACAGTACCTCTCAGTTATTAATGGTGTGTACTTTCTGTTCATTGAGCGGGGTAAGATCTCAATCTCGGATGACGTCCGAGAATTATTGGTTAGTATTGGGCGTCAGTTGGGGATGGCAATAGAAAGGGCTAGACTGGAGAGCGAGGTGGGTCTCGCTCCTAGAGTGCGCGAGAGGATGCATTTGGCTAACGAACTTCATGATTCACTTGCCCAAACATTAGCTAGTCTTAAGTTTCAGGTGCGGGTTCTTGACGAAATGCTACGGCATGAGAGGGACGCAGTAGTATGGACTGAATTGGAGCGTATTGAAGCTGGAATTAAGGAAGCTAATATTGAAGTGCGTGAATTGATTACTCATTTTAGGGCCCCGATTTACGGCGGTGGCTTGATTCCGGCAATACAGTCTGCGTTGTTGAGGTTTCGTAAGGAAACGAAGATTGAGACATACTTCCATAATGAATGGGACGATGTTACGTTGGAATCGGAAGAAGAAATTAACGTTCTTCGTATTGTTACCGAATCCCTTGCTAATATTCGCAAACATAGTGCTGCAAGTAATGTGAGGGTTTTGCTTCGCAATTCGGGTACATTTTATCGATTGTTGATTGAGGATGATGGGTGTGGGTTTGATCCTCTAAAGGCAGTCGATGTTTCTGACCAGCATTACGGTTTATCAATTATGCAGGAGCGCGCTGCAGTTATTGATGGATCACTTCAGGTTGAAAGTGAAACTGGCGAAGGGACTCGTGTTATGCTTGAATTTATTCCTGTACAAAGCGTAAGAGAGTGCATTAATGCGTGTGTTATTGATAGATGATCATGCGTTGTTTCGTGAAGGTTTGGTTGCCTTATTGGAGCGCCGTCGTGTCAAGGTAATTGCCGCGGTTGGTGATGCCGAACAAGGTAGATTGTTGATAGAAGAGCATCAACCCGATGTGGTTTTGCTTGATTTACGCATGCCTGGCACCAATGGCAACGAGTTTCTTCGTCAACTCTCTAGGGAGAAGCCGGATTTACCCGTAGTGATATTAACAACCAGTGCTGAACAAAATGACCTTGCTGAATGTTTGCGAAATGGCGCTCGGGGCTATTTACTAAAGGATATGGAACCCGATGAACTAATGTTCGCATTACGAGCCATAGAGCGCGGGGATACGGTTGTGGCTCCGGGTTTAACAGGTGCGCTGGCAAGTATTGTTAAGAATGGTAACAGTAGTGAAATTACGGAAACAACCTCGCCATTTAAGGCATTAACCCGCAGAGAACTGGAAATACTTTGTCACTTATCTGAGGGGCAGAGCAATAAAGTGATTGCTCGGCATCTAAACATTTCAGATGGAACGGTCAAGTTACACGTGAAAGCCATATTGAGGAAGCTCAAAGTACATTCCAGAGTCGAAGCGGCCGTTATGGCTGTCGAGAAAGGTGTGTGCAGACATGCGCCCGACACTTGAAACTTTGAATTTATGAATGCAATGGTAAGTTCTTTGGCTCCATCTAATGTTGGCCAAGAAATATATGCAGATTCATCTGCTTTGGATGTTCTTGAAAGAGTATTTGGATATTCGAGTTTTCATGAAACGCAAAAGCTAGCTATTGATGCCGTATGTGAGGGTAGAGATTGTCTTGTCTTAATGCCAACGGGTGGCGGTAAGTCGCTGTGTTACCAAATTCCATCGCTATTATTGCAAGGTACCGGAGTTGTTGTATCGCCCTTAATAGCATTGATGGAAGATCAGGTAAGTTCATTATTGGAACTCGGCGTAACCGCTGCTTATCTGAATTCTAGTTTGGCCTATGACGAGCAGCAAGTAATAGAAAAGCAATTATTGAAGGGAGAGCTACAGCTTCTTTATGTAGCCCCAGAGAGGTTGTTAACAGAACGTTTATTATCGTTATTAAGCCGTTCGAAAATTGCGTTGTTTGCGATCGATGAAGCTCATTGTGTTTCTCAATGGGGGCATGATTTTCGTAAAGAATACCAACAGCTGCGGCAGTTGCATGAGCGATTTTCCAATATCCCACGTATTGCACTGACAGCGACCGCAGATGTGCGTACCCGTCAGGAAATAGTGACTGAGTTGGATCTGGCAGAAGCCGATCAATTTATCGATAGTTTCGATCGCGAAAATATTCATTATCAAATTGACGATGGATTAAAACCTCTGGATCGCTTGTGGCAGTTTCTTCAATCTAACCATCCGTCTGATTCTGGAATTGTATATTGTCTCTCCCGCAAGAAAGTTGAAAAAGTAGCCGATTGGATAGCCACGAAAGGACGTGTGGCACTGCCGTACCATGCAGGAATGACAGATGCAGAAAGACGACGTAATCAAAACCGTTTTCAATTTGATGACGGGGTGATCATTGTTGCGACAGTGGCTTTTGGAATGGGAATTGATAAGCCTGATGTTAGGTTTGTTGCTCACTTGAGCTTACCGAAATCTATTGAGGCGTATTATCAGGAGACCGGCAGGGCGGGCCGTGATGGAGACTCTGCTTCAGCATGGATGAGCTTTGGCATGCAAGATCTTGTGTTATTGCGACAGATGGTGCGGCAATCTGATGCTGTGCCTGAAATCGTTCGGGTGATGCAGTCCAAACTTGAATCCATGATGGCGTATACGGAAACTATTGATTGTCGTCGTAAGGTCTTGTTAGCTTATTTTGATGAAGAATACGATGGCAACTGTGGGGCTTGTGATAATTGTTTATATCCACCGGAAAGTTGGGATGCAACTGAGGCAGCCCGCAAAGCACTATCGTGTATTTATCGAACCGGGCAAAGGTTTGGAGTGGGTTACTTAACCGATGTTTTGTTGGGACGAGTTAACCACCGTATTGAGTCGAATGGACATGCTCAACTGAGTACATATGGTATTGGTAGAAATATTGATTATCAACAATGGCGTATTCTGTTTCGTCAGCTGCTAGCCTTTGGGTTTGTGGATGTTGATCACGAAGGACTTGGAGTTCTAAAATTAAACGAAAGCTGTCGTGATCTACTAAAAGGTAAACAGAAGCTAAAGTTACGCCGTGTCGCGGTGGGCTCAAAATCGTCCAGACGACAACAAGACGTGCATACCGATCTATCTCGTCGACAACAAGACTTATTTGAGCAGCTGCGGATTTTGCGTCTTGATATAGCACGTACCAAAGGTGTTCCGCCGTTCACGGTTTTTAATGATCGTACATTAAAGGAGATGGCTAAAATTCAGCCCACGGAAGAGCTTGAGCTAGGTGGAATTAGTGGTGTAGGTGCTTATAAAATACGCACTTATGGGCAGCAGTTTCTTGACACCATTGCAGAATATATTGCAACTGATAGGATGTAATCTAGATGTAGATTTAATGAAACCCGGTTGGAGTGTTGCAGAAACATTACTGTGCTTGTATAAATAGACTAAAGATTGTATACGAGGCTAAATATAGGATTTACGATCCGCTCGCCTGCGCCCAGCGCGTTGTATTACTCTTCCTTTGATATTAGCGATGCCGTCTATTTGTTGATCCTCGTAGTCGGGGTTTAACGATGTTAGAACCCAAGAGTCATCAAGCAAACGTAGTTGTCTTAACACCACATCATCATCAGGTTGATTAGCAATTACATAACAACCGTCGAGTAGAACGCCGCCGGGCTCGACAATAACAATACATCCATTAGGAAATTCTGGTTCCATGCTATTTCCTAATACCTGTAAAGCATAAGGTTCGCTTCCAGCGCAGTTGCTCAATGCAATAATTCCGGTGAGGTCAGTAGATCGTTGAGTTTTACCATATCCAGTTGATCGAGTGCGGTTCGGGCATATTCTGATAGCTGAGTCACATTGCTGCTCAGAATAACTTGTTTCACGCTGAGTAATGATGTCGGATCCATACTGAATTCTTTCAAACCTAAGCCAAGAAGTAAGCGGGTATAAATAGGGTCTCCCGCCATTTCCCCGCACATTGAAACCGGGATTTTGTTTTGTTCTCCCGCTTCTATAGTGTTTCGAATCAATCTCAACACGGCTGGATGTAATGGGTCATAAAGATAGGTGACTTCGTCATCTACACGGTCTATCGCCAGCGTATACTGTATCAAATCGTTGGTGCCTAATGATAAGAAGCTAAGTCGGCGAGCAAATACGTCGGCCGCAATCGCCGCAGCTGGCACTTCTATCATACCGCCTATCGGTATATCTGGGTTGAAGGGAATACAAGCTTGTTCAAGGCTGTTTTTTACCTCACGAATAATAACCATTACTTGTTCCAGCTCTGAAATGCTACATAACATTGGAATCATTATTCTCACATTTCCGTGCACAGATGCTCGATATATTGCTTTGAGTTGAGGAATAAACAGACTAGGGTTAGCGAGACACAGACGGATAGCTCGTAAGCCAAGCGCCGGATTAGAAGTACTGGTATCTATGCGGCCACCATCTACTTGCTTATCGGCTCCTAAATCAAGAGTGCGAATAGTAACTGGCCCATCAATAGCTTTGATTACCCTGCTATAAGCTTGATATTGTTCCTCTTCGCCAGGCGCTTCCCGATTCATGAACATAAATTCTGTCCGATATAAACCAACACCTTTGGCGCTTACGGCGATAGCGGCATCGACGTCCTCGGGGAGTTCAATGTTAGCATTAAGCTCGATTGGTACGCCGTCGTCGGTGGTGCAGGATAAATCGCGTAGTGAATGAAGGCCCCTATTGCGTTTTTGTTGGAGGATAATCTTACTTTGGAATTGCGAAAGAATATCTTTGTCTGGGTTTATAAGAATACTGCCTGAGTTTCCGTCCACAACAACTAAATCGTTGTCGCGAATCATTCTGCATGCACCATGTAAACCGAGTACCGCTGGAAGCCGCATGCCGCGTGCCAATATTGCGGTATGGGAGATTGGCCCTCCAAGATTGGTTACAAACCCGGCCATTTTTTTATGCCGAAACCGAACGGCATCAGCGGGTGTAAGATCGTTAACCACTAAAATACGATCTTTCAAGTTTTCATCTGAAACACGCGATAATTTGGTTTCATCGATCAGCTCAGCGTGTATTCGGTCAACCACCTGCCGAATATCTTGTTTTTTCGTTCTTAGGTATTCATCTTCCATACGATCAAATACCGCAAAAAGCTTTTCAGCTTGTTGTTGCAACGCTGCTTCGGCATTTATCCGAGCGGATTTAATTAATCTCAGTGTTTCTACAGTCAACAGCGGGTCTTTTAGCATAAGGATATGAGCTTCAAGAAGTGCTGAAAGTTCGGGTGGACTTGATTTTGGTAAGTTATCTTTCAGATCAATCAAACCATTTTTTGCTCGTTGAACTGCTTTTGCAAAACGTTTGCACTCATTTTCAAGCGCTGATTCTTCAAGGGTATGGGTGGTAACTTCGGTGGTTACGGAATCAAGTACCAACGCCTTCCCTATTGCGATTGATCCAATACCCGTGCCGTGTAATGCCAGCATTTATTCTTCTTCTCCAAAACGATCATTAAAAAGTGCTTCAATGCTTGCGATAGCCTCCTCGTAGTCGTCACCGCTGACACTTAGTTTTACGGTTGACCCACAAGCCGCGGCCAACATCATTAACCCCATAATACTTTTCGCATTAATACTTTCGCCATTATATTCAATTTCGATTTCACTGGAGAAGCTTGATGCAACATTAACCAGTTTTGCGGCAGCACGGGCATGCAGTCCGAGCTTGTTTATTATCTCAATTTCGCGTTCAATATGCATAATCATTACTTAGAGGTTAAAGCGAAATTTCCCGATGCCATATTTGCACATGGGTTTCTTTCGCAGAAAAATATCGGCTGAGCTTGTCAACCATGTAGACAGATCTATGCTTCCCTCCGGTACATCCAATGGCAACTGTAATATAGCTGCGGTTTTCTTGATGAAAGTTTGGCAGCCAATGTTCGATAAAAGACTGTATATGCTCAAGCATTTTTTGAACTTGAGGTTCGTCATCGAGAAATTTCGCTACAGGCTCGTCAAGACCACTCATCGGTCTGAGTGTTTCATTCCAATGTGGATTAGGAAGACATCGAACGTCGAAAACGAAATCCGCATCAACAGGCGTTCCGTATTTAAAACCAAACGATTCAAACATCACCACAGGGCCAGAAAACGTTTCTATGCCGGCTATGTCTCGAATGAGTCGCCGTAATTCGTGGGGTGTCATTAGTGAAGTATTTAGCCTGCGAACGGCTCGCTCAGAAAGGGGAGCGAGTAGCTCACGCTCCTGGCGAATACCATCGATAAGGGGTGTGATGTTGTTTGTCAGTGGGTGTTTACGTCGTGTTTCACTAAATCGTTTAACTAGAGCATTTTCGTCTGATTCAAGAAATATTATGCGGTAGTCGATACCTAGACGCTCAAGTGCATTTAAATTTTTCGGTAATGATTCAAGGAAGGCACGGTTGCGCGAATCTATTGCAACTGCAGCTGGGAAATTGCCAAATTCACGGTGTTGGTCTAAACATAACTCGGTAAATTGCGGCAACATAACTGCTGGTAGGTTATCTATACAATAGTAACCGAGATCTTCGAGAGCGTTTAACGCAACTGTTTTTCCGGAGCCGGATTGTCCAGAGACGATAAGCAGCCCTGAGTTTTGGTTTTTCCGTTTCATGTCAACGTGACTTCGTATCAGTATTGTCGATGGTTAAACGTAACAAGAAACTGTTAAGAATCTTTACGATATTTGCTCAACAGGGTATCTCGGCGTTCGATGAGTTTCTTCTGACTTTCAATAAATTCCCTAACTGGATCCTTCCCGAATTGGTATTCAATATGAGTTCGAACGGCAGCCTCGGTTAGGGTTGCGAGGTTTCTTCCAGGAGCCACCATCAGTGTTACTTCCGGAATGCTCGTGGAAAGAATTTCAAAATTACGAATTCTTGGTATGAGTCGATTATGCTCGACTTCGGGATTCAAGTCCTTATGTTCAAGTCGGATAATTAAGTCGATAGGTAATGTATCCAAGATGGATGTATTACCAAAAATACTAGCGACATTGAGTATGCCTAAACCGCGAATTTCAAGGTGCCCTCTAAGGATCTCCGGGCAATACCCACTAACTTTATAAGGGGATGAACGATAGACTTGGACTACATCATCAGCAACCAAGCGATGACCTCTGTTTAACAGGTCTAGCGCCAACTCACTTTTTCCGATACCACTTGGTCCAGTAACCAGCGTGCCGACATTTTTTATCGACAGTAATACGCCGTGTAGGTTAGTTTTCTTAACCAGTTTTCGTGCAGTTTGATGTTGTAATCGTTCGAACAGCATGGAGTGTGAGACGGACGATTGATAGACGCAAATGTTGTGCAAATCTCCGAGGGAGACAAGCCACTCCGGCACCGGCAAGTCATCAGCAATGATAAAGACAATAATTCTTTTTTGTTTAAAAAGTGTTGTTATTGAGTCCTTCCATTTTTTTTCGTTTGATAATAGATCCTTATGAATCTCCGGATTTGTAATTTGAACGGCTAATGATTTTTGATCATCGAGGTAGCCAACAATATTAACATTTACTATTGTAGAGTCGAGTAATGCCATTTCTCGCGATAGTCCGCGCTCACCGGCGACAATACGTAGCCCCAATCGTTCTGATTTTCTGTGAAAAACTTCTGCGATAGAAGTTATAACCGTTTTGTCTGTCATATGTTGAGAGTCAACGATGGATTGCTATTATTGCAACCCATGAAGCACGTCTAAAAGTTGGCTGCTATCTTTACATGTTTTCAATGTTGCTAATATTTCGTCGTCACGAAATGCTCCCGCAAGTCGGGCGAGAATTTTCAGGTGAGTCTGATCGGCGTCAGCCGGTACTAGTAGTCCAATTACCAGCACAACGGGTTTATCGTCGATAGAATCAAAATTGAGACTTTCACTTAGTCGCATAGCGCAAATGATGGGTTGTTCTATTCCTTCAATCCTGCCATGGGGAATAGCAATCCCACTCCCAATTCCAGTGCTTCCCAAACGTTCTCGTTCGTTTAAAATCTGAAAGACAGTATCCCGATTTAGGTTGTCTGTGTGCACGGTTAGTAGATCGGCAACTTCTTCTAGGAGTCTCTTCTTGCTGGATACTTCGACGTCGACGTCGATACGCTCGCGAGCGATGAACCCAGACAAGAATCCTGTGGCATTGTGTTGGATGTCATCGCTCATTGTTGGTGAAACCTGCATAGTTTAGTCTACTTCGGGCTCGATAGGTTGAGTGTGATGATTCGTTTGCTTTTCCTTATGCTTAATTACCTGGCGATCAAGCTTCTCTGTCATCGAGTCTATCGAGGAGTACATGTTATCTGATTCTGCAGCAGCGTGAATTTGAATACCACGTGCCGATATATTTGCTTCGGCTTTGTGCCTATTCTTTTCAACCTGAAGGACTACGTGGGTATTCGTAACATGATCAAAGTGTCGGGCGATTTTTTCCATACGATCATTTACATGGGTACGCATTGCATCGGTAATGTCGACATGTTGGCCACTTATTGAAATTTGCATAGATTCCTCTTTACTCATTTATGGTTTTAAAAAGACTTTACGTTGACTAGATGGGGGTATATTCAATTGCTCTCGGTACTTGGCTATCGTCCGACGGGCAACAGTTATACCTTCATTTTTAAAATGGTCGGCAAGCTTCTGGTCGCTTATAGGTTTGCCGGCAGGCTCATTGCTTATTAGCTTTTTAATCTTAGACTGGATCGATGTTGACGAGTGGCTGCTGCCTTCGGCGGACTCCAACGCTGACGAGAAAAAATACTTAAGCTCGTGAATACCCTGGGGAGAAGAAATATACTTTTGAGTGGTGGTGCGAGAGATCGTGCTTTCGTGAAGGTCGAGCGCTAGAGCGATTTGCTTGAGGGTTAGCGGTTGCATAGCTGACTCTCCGTTTTCGAGAAATTTCTCTTGTTGCTTAACGATTTCTTCCCCCACTCTTAAAATTGTTTTCCGACGTTGTTGCAAACTCTGTAGCAGCCACTTTGCTTCTTGATAGCGTTCCCGGAAGTATAAAGTATCTTCTTGGTTTGCTGTTGCATTAAGGTAAGTTTTGCTTGCTGAACTTAATTCTATGCGGTCTCCGGACTGAGAATTCAACCGTACCTCCCATTTATCCTTTATTCGGGAAACTATCAAATCGGGGATAATATATTGGGCAGGTGAATCGTGAATAACAGATGCGGGTCTGGGATTTAGGTCGCGTAGAACCTGCAGAGCATCTCCCACTTCAGTATGAGTAAGGTCTGCGTGTCGCGAAAGGAGAGAGATGTCCCGTTTGGATATTAAATCAAAGTGGTTTTGAATGATATTCAACGCGTGTTGGTGTTTGTTACCCGTGTCATTTTTTATCCGCAGTTGAATCAGCAGACACTCTCGTAAATTTCTTGCTCCAATTCCTGGAGGGTCGAGTGACTGTAGTAGAGAGATTGCATTGTCAATATTTTCTTGTTCATACGTCTCAATAGCTTCAAACTGTTCAACTAGTTCGCTTTCAGTCAGTTCAAGGTAGCCTCGCTCATCCAAGTTGTCAATCAGCACTTCACATATTTCTCGAACTATAGGGTTTTCACGTGAGTTGCGAATTTGATATCGTAAGCTATCGTTGAGGTTATCCGTGTGCGAAATATTTTCAAGAAAACTGGAATAATCTTGGCTATCCGATATTGATTGCGAGGAAGAATAGTCCTGGCTTTGTTCTCTAATATTTGGTTCATCTCCGGGATTATCGGTAAATGAACTATCGTCTTCATTGAAACTTGACGTTTCTGTTTGCAGGTCTTGCAAATTAAGTGGTTGCAGGGATTCGTCCTGTGCTACTGAATCCGGATGTTCCGTGTTTGTTTCATATTGATGTTGCTCTTCTATGGGTTCTAAAAAAGGGTTTGTTTCTAATGCCGCCTGGATTTCCACGGATAATTCGACACTAGAAAGTTGAAGCAAGCGAATAGCATGTTGAAGCTGCGGAGTTAGCTTCAGCTTTTGTCCGAGATTTATGTTTAGTGATTGTCTCATCGCACGCTTATATTCTACGCCTGATGGAGCATCTGAACAAACGTAATTACGCCATTGATACTATAACTTAAATTCCTGCCCCAAATAGGTCGATCGAACTTCTTTGTGTCGAAGGATTTCATCCGGAGAACCTGCAGCGAGTACTTTACCTTCTGCTAAAATATAGGCACGGTCACAAATCCCAAGTGTTTCACGAACATTATGATCGGTAATCAAAACACCAATTCCACGTTGTTTCAAGAAAGAGATGATCTTCTGGATATCGCCTACTGAAATCGGGTCAATACCAGCAAATGGCTCGTCTAATAAGATAAAAGAGGGTGTTAAAGATAATGCGCGGGCGATTTCAACACGACGGCGTTCGCCTCCTGATAAACTGATTCCTAATGCTTTGCGCTTATGCATTAATCCAAATTCTTGCAAAAGAACTTTAACCCGATTCGCACGTTGCTGGGGGCTCAGGTTTGGCAATGCTTCTAGAACAGCCATGATATTGTCTTCAACACTAAGTTTGCGAAATATTGATGCTTCTTGGGGTAAATACCCTATACCGAGTTTTGCTCGTTGATGTATGGGTAAGTCGCCAATATCTTTTTGGTCGAGGCGAATTTCGCCTCCATCGCGTCGTATCAGTCCACAGATCATATAAAAGCAGGTTGTTTTTCCGGCACCATTAGGGCCTAGCAACCCAACAATTTCGCCATTACGAATCATAATGTCGACGCCGTCTACAACTTGTAAGCCGCGATAAGCTTTCGTTAAATTATGGGTAACCAGAGTTGCCATGTGTTAATTACACTGCCTTGATTATTGTTTTGTGTAAGCTGAGCTTACTCAGCATTTTTTGGTTTTAATGTGATTTTAGGGCGTCGCTCATTATCACCAGAACTCTTAGTAACTGTTGCGGCAGCTGCGGATGTTGTTGTGCCGGATTCAGATGTGGTGGCGGTTTTTTCTGCGGACTTTGTGGTACGAGTGGGAGACTTGTTATCGCCTATAACTTTCATTTTATCGGTTGCCATATTGTACACAATAGTTTTGCCGTTAACAGCAAAGGTACCTTGGTTGACTTGAGCCTTGTTTGTGAGGGTTATAATATTATTTACCTCATCTATGTGAATATAGACGGCTTGTCCCACTGTGTCTGTGGTTTTTCCATCCGGTCGTTGTCGAAATTTGGCCGGATTACCTTGCGCGATGGCTTTTTCAAGTTGATCATTCTTGAAATACACTTCGAGTCTATCGGCATCGAGTTTAATCGTACCTTGACGTAGTTTGACATTCCCGTCGTAGATTCGTTTACCCGAACTGAAGTCAATTTCTACAGAGTCTGCATCAATTGTGGCCGGTTGATCGCGATCAGATTCCAGCGCGTTCACGTTACCCGTTAGGAAAAGTGCTGTTATGAGTATAAATAGGTGAGTAGTTTTCATCAGTGATATTCTAGCAGAAGATTAATGACCATAACCTGAATGAACTGCATTACGTGCCGGGTTTCTTTTTTAATTTTATGCGAATTTTATCAGTGGTTGTGACATGACCTGCACTACCATCTGATTTGGTTTCGATAATTTTTACTTCACCACGTAAGGTTACTTCAGTTCCGTCCTTCGAGATTAAACCGGATTGGGCGTAAACATGTCGTGGTCCAGCATCATCAGAATATTGAACGATATGTGGTTGATCTATAAGGGACGTACCATTGTGCGGGAAGTGGGCAAGACGTACTGCGTCCATTATATACTGTCGACCTGAACTATCGATTCCTGTGGCAACGAAATTTTCCATATAATAATCTGGGTCTGATTCGCTAGCTATGCTCTCAACTGTGGCTTCAATAGGTTCCTGCTGACCCTGATTTAGCCAGAGGGTTATCGCCGCTAAAAAAAGTAAACCAAGAAACATTAGTAAACGTTCAAGAAAACTCATACTATGCCGGCGCGGATTAGGTCTAGTGTGTTTAGAGCTCCTTTAACACGTTGTTCTTCATCTACCACAAAGATTCCGTTGATGGAATGTTCGCGCATAATTTTAATTAGTTGAGCTGCCATCGTATCGGGTGTTGTTGTTTTTGGATCTGCAGACATGAAGTTTTTGATACTGCTATTGTTCAAGTCTAGGTTAGTCTCAAATGCCCTTCGTAAATCTCCGTCAGTAAAAATGCCAATTAATTTTTGCGAGCTATCAACAACGCATGTCATTCCAAGACTCTTATCGTTCATTTCAATTAGGGCGTCTTTTAAACTGGCGTTTTGCTGAACAATTGGTATTTTGTCTCCACTGTGCATGATATCTTTAACATACAACAGCAATCGTCGTCCTAGTGCTCCGCCGGGATGTGAGCGTGCAAAATCATTTCGTGTAAAACCGCGTTCCTGTAAAACTGCGACGACTAATGCATCGCCCATTGCAAGCGTAGCTGTTGTGCTGGTTGTAGGTGCAAGGTCGTGTGGACACGCTTCCTTTTCGACACCAACGTCGAGGCAAATATCGGAAATTTTGCCAAGGTTCGATTGGCATTTACTGGTTAAAGCAATAAGTCTGACTTCCATACGCTTTACGATGGGTAAAATAGTCAGAATTTCTGGGGTTTCCCCCGAGTTTGAAATTGCAATAACTAAATCAGACGGTGTAATCATACCCAGATCGCCGTGACTAGCTTCTCCAGGGTGGACAAAAAATGATGGAGTACCTGTACTCGCGAGACTTGCCGCTATCTTTCCACCAATATGACCAGACTTTCCCATTCCCACAACGACCACACGTCCTTCGCAGGAAAGAATCATTTGACAGGCTTTACTGAATGATTGATCAATTCTTTCCGCCATATCTCGCAATGCATTGCATTCTATCGTCAATACATCGCGGGCTGTTTGTTGAAACTGGTCCGACATAAAATACCGTATATTCTGGGAAAGTAGTTAGTAGAGTATAGCAAATGATGTGGTGTTTTTATTAGGTGTGAAAGAATCATTAATTTGGATATTTGTTTGGTTCTCGCTATCGCTAATCTGAGGTAGACTCCTGTCGATTATTCTTCCAACACGTCATTTTTGAAATATTTGCCACTATGTGCGAATTGATAAATATTAATACCTATCATTTTGATCATTTTCTGTTAGACATGGATGGAACATTACTCGATTTAAAGTTTGATAATGATTTTTGGCAAGAAACAGTGCCTCAGCAGTTCGCCCTACATAAAGGTTATGAGCTTAGCGTAGCGAAAGATATACTATTTCAGCGCATGCTTGAGCTTCGGGGGTCTCTTCGCTGGTACAGTGTGGAGTTCTGGAGTGATGAAACAGGCTTGGATATTGTTGCGATGAAACATAAATCCAAACATAAAATTAAAATACGGGACGGGGTTATCCATTTTTTACGTAGGGCAAGATCGTCAGGATGCCGGTTATCTCTGCTGACCAATGCGCATCAATCAACTATTCAGATAAAGTTTGATCAAACTGGTATAGGAGAGTTTTTTGACGATGTTGTTTGCTCCCATGAGTTGAATGCCCCAAAAGAAACACCGCAGTTCTGGGATAGGGTTGTTTCAGCAATTGATCTGCGTAAAGCGAGAAGTGTGTTTGTTGATGATAGTGTTCCAGTATTGGAGGCGGCCCGAAACTTTGGTATTGGCCAAATTTTTCATGTGGTTAAACCAGATTCCTCTCGTGACGCTGTTTTTCATGAAAGTTTTGTCAACCTGGATGGCTTTGAAAATATAACGTTTTCGAAAAACTTATGAGCCAAGATAGAGTAGATTTAAGAGCGTTATACGAAATCGAGTGTAATGCAGCTGGATTTGAGCATGATGACGCGCAAATTGAATTACTTAATGAACTGCAAGCCGTGCTGGAAGCGGTAGTAGCGCGACGTAAACATTCGGGAAGTCTGCTATCTCGAATAAAACGCAGATTGGGATTGCTGCCGGTGCGACCAGTGTCCGGATTGTATGTGTGGGGTGGAGTTGGACGGGGAAAAACCTTTCTTATGGACTTATTTTTTACAAACTTACCGGTGAAAAATAAAAAACGTGTTCATTTTCATCGTTTTATGCTGGATGTCCATCACCAACTTCACATTTTAAAGTCCGAACAAGATCCGTTAGTAAAAGTCGCTCAGGTAGTTGCTGGTACTGAAAGTGTTCTTTGCTTCGATGAGCTGTTTGTAACTGATATAACCGATGCAATGGTTCTGGCAGGATTGTTTCGTGAGCTCTTGGCGTGCGGCGTGGTTTTGATTATTACATCTAACACACCAATTGACCGACTCTACGAAAATGGTTTGCAACGGGAAAGTTTTATGCCGGCTATTAAATTATTGCAGGAGCATTGTGGCTCGCATCACATGGGAGGAAATACGGATTATCGTTTGCGCACGTTAATGTCCGCTGCAACCTATTTATGTCCCCATGACAATAAGGTGGATAAGCAATTTATCAGTTTGTTTCATCAGATTTCCGGTGAAAGTGAAGTGTCATCGAAAGGATTAACTATATTGGGGCGTCTTATTCCTGTGCGCTCAAGTGCAGATGGAATTTGCTGGTTCGAGTTTGATGCATTATGCGATGGCCCTCGATCAAAAGCAGATTATGTAGAATTATCACGTCTATTTCATACTTTACTGATATCAAATGTCCCAATATTAGGAATTGACGGGGACGACCCTGCTCGTCGATTTGTCGAATTGGTCGATGAACTTTATGATCGCAGGGTTAATGTTATCTTATCAGCAGCAGCATCCCCTGAAGAGCTCTATCGTGGTGTGCGGTTGAGTGCTAGTTTCGAACGAACAGAAAGCCGCTTACGCGAGTTTTCTAGTGCCGAATACATGGCTTCCCCCCATCGCCCCTAGCCCGACAGCCGAAGTAGTTGCTTTAATGTAAATCGATTGGGTCAACATCTATTCGCCAGCGCACATGTTTGCTGACAGCATTTTTTTCCATGGCTTTGATCGTTTTATGAATTAACGTGTTGAGATGAACTCTGCGATGCGATTGCAGAAGAAGCTGTGCCCTGAATTTTCCTGCACGACGTTCCATAGGTGCAGAAACCGGATCCATAATTTCGACCTCGTTATCTCTGTGAAGATAGGTTTGTGCAGCACTAATCCAGGCATTTAGAAAATCAAAAGCCGCTGGTTGATGTACTGATTCAGCGCGTAATAAAGCTTGATATCGGAAGGGTGGCAATTCTCCCTGCTTACGCATTTGGAGTTCAGTTTCAACAAAGGCGTGATAATCCTGTTGCCTAATCGCCTGCATACAAGGGTGTTGTACAAAGTCTGTTTGTATGAGTACTTCTCCGGCTTTTGATCCGCGGCCGGCTCTGCCGGAAACTTGAACAATCGACTGAAATAGACGTTCACTGGCGCGAAAGTCGATACTGAACATACCTTGATCCGCATTGAGAACACAAACAAGCGTAATTCCTGGAAAATCATGTCCCTTAGACAGTAATTGCGTGCCCACTAGAATATCAACCTTACCTTCACGTACATCATTTAGTTTTTGTTCGAGTTCACCTTTTGCGGTCGTGTTGTCCCTGTCGATTCGCATAACATTTGATTCGGGGAATTTTTCTTGTAGTAACGCTTCCACACGCTGAGTGCCAATACCTGCCAGAAAAATATCAGTTGAAGCACATTCTTCACATTGGTTGTTAAAGTTTCTCGTGCTTCCACAATGATGGCAAATCATTGTTCCGGAATTCTTGTGCACAGTGAGAAATGCGTCGCACCGATCGCAACGGGCTTGCCAACTGCACGCACTGCACATAGCAATAGGAGCAAAACCACGACGGTTGAGAAAAACCAAACTTTGTTCGTCACGTTCCAATCTCTTGGAGATTGCGTCAATTACTGTCGGTGAGATACCACTATGCTTAGGCCAACGCGTCATGTCGACCAAATGTACAACTGGCAACGACGCATTGCCTGCGCGATCTGGAAGTTGGAGTTTCTCGTATCGGTGTGTGTCAGCATTGAACCAGGATTCGATTGATGGCGTGGCCGAGCCAAGTAAAACGGGAAAGTTTTCCATCGACGCGCGCTTTATAGCGACGTCACGCGCGTTGTAGTGAAAGCCCTCCTGTTGTTTGAATGACGCATCGTGTTCTTCATCGATAATGATGAGACCGAGATTAGGAAGCTTGCAAAATACAGCGCTGCGTGTGCCGAGAATTACCCGAGCTTTCCCACTTGATCCTAAATCCCAAGCACGCTGCCGCTCGCCATCGCTTAAGCCGGAATGCATTACAACCATTGATGCCTTTATTCGTTGGCGAAATCGAAACACTAATTGGGGCGTAAGGGAAATTTCTGGGACCAGTATCATAACCTGGCAGCCTCGATTAAGAGCTTCCTGAGTGGAGTGAAGGTATACCTCGGTTTTTCCGCTGCCCGTTATTCCGTGAAGTAGTAATGTCTGATAGTGGCCAAAATGCGTTGAGACTCGGTCTACGGCGATTTGTTGGTGATGGTTCAGGTTAGGACCTGTTTGGGTAATAAACTCTTGCTCTGGGAAAAATTTTCTAATGATACCTGTGGCCTCTAACTTTAATAGAGGGTCCCGTACATTACCAATACGGCTGTACAGCTCATCGCGACTTAGTCCGACGTTCTGGAAACTAGCAAGTGTCTGAATGACCAGTCGTTGTTTGAGCGCACGAGGTTGGGTTTTTTCAAGTGCTTTGTCCATGGAGTACTCGAGCCGAAAGAAGGGTGCTGCTGGCAAAACAGGAAGTCCGTTTCGCATTCGTATGGGTAATGCGCTTTGAAAAACATCTCCTATCGGATGGTGATAATAATCTGCAGTCCAGTTTAGTAGCGAGAGCAGGGTATTATCAAAGGTCGGCTCGCTATCTAAATATTCAAGTATTGGCTTCAGTCGATGTTTTAGTTGGTCAACAATGACCTGCTTATGACTGATAACAACTCCAAAACGATGGCTTGGCCCAAATGGAACCTTTACGCGACTGCCTGGTTGTGGTGACGGGTGATTTGGAATAGGCAGGTAGTCGAATACTCGTCGAAGTGGGGCGGCCACTGCAATGGAAAGGACTTCTACTGTATTCGAATCGGGAAACAAGGGGTGCGTAAGTACGTGATTTGATGGGCCTAAAGTGTAACAGCCTCAATTGGTTGTAGGAGGCTGAAAACGCAGTTTATTAGTAGAAAAAGTTACTCACAATGCCTGTGGATAACTATGTACATAAAAACCTTCCTACCAATGATTTTACTGGTTAAAAGTACTGTTTTATAGAATTGCTTAATAATTAAGCAATTCTATTTAAGGTTAATTAATTCAATGGGTTAAGATGGTTTCTGAATAAAATAAACTAACAATTACTCGGAAACTAACAAAAATGTCATTTTTTTGAGGAATTGTGAATAAAAAAATTATGCAAGGTTTTTTTTTGGTTTTTTTTTAAAACCGAATGCGTCATTTTATTCAATGATTTAGTGCCAACTCTTGGTGAAACTAACAAGAATGCACGCTAACCGAGCTTGATTTTTTTTCACTAATGACTTTTTGCCATTTTCTTACTTTACGCTAAAATTATAAGAGACAGTCACTTATGATTCGGCGTTATTTCGTGTTTTAGAAATAGATATGGCGCCAGTAGGAAACAATGGTACATTTTGATTGAATATACGCTTAAAAACCCAGCTTGCGGTTTCCTTGGGGATGTCTGGCTCAGCCAGTTTTTTTGGTACACCATACTGCCATTGATTGTTAATCTGATCCGCCAGTGAAAATTGAAAAACATAAAGGGGTTCAACGCCCATTCGTAAATCACTAACTATAATTTTTTTGTCTTCTATACGTGCCGCATTAAATCCGTGACTAAACCAATTAAGTTGATCGTAGTATTCACTATCGGATAGTAATTTTAAAAAAGGTTTGCCTCGTTTTACTCGTTGAAATTTAATGTTCAAATTTTCGTCAAAGATAGATGCAAACCCCTGATAGTAAAAAGAATCAGAGATAACAATCACTCTCCATAGAAAGGTTGTGAATGGTGCCGCCGTGATCAGGACTCTCTCAGTATTTATATTCTGTCTATCGAGTTCAGAGGCGACACGTGTACTCATGCGGCTTTGCAGGATTAGGCTACTGGTGAGATACATGGTCCCTAGCAGTAATACACCATAAGCAAGCAACAGGTTTTGCTTGCCCATAGGTCTGATCAAGACCGTCATGAACAATATAAATAGTGGAAGGGTATAGAGCGGATCGATAATAAATACACTGCCACCCATTACCGGCGAGTAGTTCAGAGGCCAGAATAATTGAGTTCCATATACGGTTAACGCGTCCAATAATGCGTGGGTTGTTAGGCATAATAAAAACATCCAGAACCATTCGCGCAACGAAAAATATTTGGAGTTTCGGGCACACAAAAATGCTAGTACAGGAGAGATGAGTATATGTACGAATAAGGAGTGCGAAAAACTTCGATGACGAGTAAAGCTATCAAGGGCGTTATCGTACTGGACAACGATATCGAGATCTGGAAGTGTCGCTATTGCCGCACCGTATAGTAGCGCACGGCGGGGATGACTTTTCCCAGCAACCGCAAATCCTACTGCAGCGCCTAGAACTGCTTGTGTTAATGAATCCAAGTTGAGTTTATTCAGGTCTGGGTTTTCGGATGGTTGTGCCGAAACTGACGTACTCCCCAGCTCCCATTCGGCCAATAGGCTTAACTTTGTCAGCGAGGACTTTCATTCGTCCCTTTGCATCTTCGCCAATGACGGCATCATTTATATAAACCTGATGAATAAGTCCGAAAATAACGCTTTGCGGTGAATCACCCAGCTGTAAAATCTGATATCGGGTACAGGCAAATGCGATATTAGCTTTTTCTAATCGGGGCAACGAGAAACCCTCAAAATCCACGGTTTTAAGACCAAGTCTGGATACTTCGGAATCACCATAATCGAGGGTTAATGACGATGTATTCATGTCGTCCAAAGTTGTCTCGTCGACCAAATGAATCACAAAGTGACCCCGTTCTTCAATATTGACCTTTGTATCTTTAGGAGTTCCATCCGGCTTTCGACCTACTGAAATCATTAATAAAGGAGGTGCAGAACATACGGCATTAAAGTAAGAATAAGGGGCTAAGTTTAAGTTTTGTTCTTTATTTTCGGATAATACCCAAGCAATAGGCCTAGGGATAATTGTTTGAACGAGGTTAGCGTAAACTTGGCTTGGTGTAAGTGTTGATAGATCGAGAATCATAAAAGTTGTAGTAATAATTATGTTGTTTGGGTTTTGTAGCTGTGCATTGCGAAAATTGTAAGTGCTAACCAGATACCTGAAAATGCTATTAAGTCGGTCAATGGCAAAGGTTCGTTATAGATAAATATTCCAACGAAAAACTGTATAGTCGGTGTTAAGTAAAACAGTAGTCCAGCGGTTGATAGATTAATTTTTCTACACCCGCTAACCCACAGCCATAAAGGTAGAACGGTTATAACCCCTGCGGCTGCCAACATTACAGTGGTGGGTTGGTCAGAAAAGTAGGCTACGGAAGTGCCTATATTTATTTTATAAATAACTAACCCAATTGCAAAAGGCGTTAATACCGCTGTTTCAAAAAATAAACCGACTACCGCATTCTGGCTTGCCTTCTTGCGGATGGCGCTATATGCGGCAAAACTTCCAGCGAGGTAAAGAGCCAACCATGGGGCTACCTCACGAGCTAGAAATAGCCCAATTACCGCACATGCGGCAATTACAATAGCAACCCATTGCGTGATATGTAGTTTTTCTTTAAAAAAGAAAACACCAAAACATACGTTAATTAGAGGTGCCAGAAAGTAGCCCATGCTGGCTTCGACGATTTTATTCTCACCCATGGCCCAGATGTATAATCCCCAGTTAAGTGTAATCATAATAGCGCTAGCGGCTAGCGGTATTAGTTTGCCCCAAGGCTTACAGGCAGAAATGATTTCCTTTGATGAAATGGTGAGGAGTAAAATTACAGCAAGAAACGGAACGGCCCAGATTATTCTATGAGCTAGAACTTCAAGAGGATCGATGTGAGCTAGTTGTTTCCAAAAAATCGGAAATAATCCCCATAGCACAATGCCGGCAAGGGCAAGACCAACCGGGGGGACACGATTGATAGTCATACTGCGCCAGCATAATCATGTTGTCGCCATGCTTCATAAACAGCTATTGCTACACTGTTGGAGAGATTAAGACTTCGACTGTTCTCCTTCATAGGCAGAATTAACCGATGATCCAGTGCGGATAATTCACGAACGTGGGTGGGTAGTCCGCGAGTCTCAGGGCCGAAGAGCAAAATACCGTTTGAGGATATTGCGGCATCGGAGTGCCGAACCTTGTGATGGGTAGAAAAAGAGTAAAGTGGTTTGCCTTTAGTGGCCAACAAAAAGTCTTTAAAGTCTGCATGAACACTTAGATTTGCATACTCATGGTAGTCGAGCCCAGCACGCCGTAAATTTCTATCGTCTAATGCAAAGCCAAGTGGTTCTATTAAGTGGAGTTGACACCCTGTGTTGGCACAAAGTCGAATAATATTTCCGGTGTTTGGTGGAATTTCGGGTTCATATAGAGCAACTTCGAACAATTGTACGGACCTGATTGAAAAGTTAGTGGGGTGCAAAAGTGGAGTTTCCAGAAAGATCTTTAGAGATCTTTCTGGAAACTATCTGCTTTACAGTATAGTTGCAGCGTGGGTGTTAAAACGGTTTAACAACGACAAGAATTACGATTCCGAAGAGCAGCACGACCGGTATTTCGTTAAACCAGCGATAGAACACATGACTGTAAGTATTCGCATCGATTTTAAATTGGAAAAGCATTTTTCCACAAATGATGTGATAGATAACTAATAGTAGTACCAGAGCCAATTTTGCCGCAAGCCACGAGCCAGAAAAGCCGTATCCTATCCAGAGCCACATCCCGAACACCAGAGTTAACACACACCCAGGTGTTGCTATACCAAAATAGAGCTTTCGTTCCATGACTTTGAATCGATCAATACCGATTTTGTCATTGCTCATGGAGTGATACACAAATAGACGTGGCAGATAGAGCAAGCCGGCCATCCATGTAACCATAAATATTATGTGTAGAGATTTTATCCAAAGCATGATGTTTTGAGAACTTAGGGTGCGTTAGGCTGGTTAGTTTCGTCTTTTTTCTCATCGACGGGTTTCGCGGCGCCAAAAAAACTCGCAATTTTTCTGCAAATCGTTTTAATGCCACGCCAGATCTTCGGTAAAAGCCAAATCATTAAAGCGATTAAAGCGATTAAAGCGATAATAAACAAAACGGGATAGTGCATTGCGGCCCATAATCCGCCTACTACCGCGACATCTTCTCCTATGCTAGCCGCCCAATTGCTAAATGGTTCTGGCGATGTATTAATTAAAACCCGACTGCCTGCTTTGGTTAGATGACTTCCTGCAGTTAATGTCCCGCCAAGAATAAGTCCGGCAAGTTCTGCCTCTGGGCCGAGAGGGCTTATTGCGCCAGATGCCAGCATAGCGCCGGCTGGTATTCGAATAAAGCTGTGAATCGCATCCCAAGCGCTATCAACACCGGGAATTTTGTCAGCGAAAAACTCAACGAGATACATGACCCCTGCGGCACCCATGATTAAAGGGTTTGACAGCATCTCCAAATCGGCGGGCAATTCCATTGTGCCTGTATTTGCCATCCAGCCGAGCATAAATACAGCCGCGTAGAGGTTGATGCCGCTTGCCCAGGCGACACCCATTGTCGCTGCGATTATAGAGACTGTATCCACAAGTTTTTCCCAGAATAAAAGTCCGATTATGAGGTATGCTTCACTAGAAATCCAAACCGGATTTTCATTCCATTGCCAAAAGTACCCGATAAAAATCAGAATATCCGTGATGAGACGATAAAGGTGAGTGACAAGTTAACCAATAATAAATTAAAACTTGCCTGCGATGAATTAGCTCTTGCAGATCCTTTTTTGGCGATTGCACTTGAAGCTAACGGTTATCCTCCGTTATGGTCCAGACCAACCGGGTTTGCAACGCTAGCATTGATTATTTTGGAGCAACAGGTCTCACTAGAATCGGCCCGAGCGGTGTATCGACGACTAGAGTCATTGTGCCAAGTGGTAAATGTTGAGAACGTGTTATCTGTCGGTGTCGAGGGTTTACGTTCTGTTGGTCTTACCCGTCAGAAGGCTGCCTACTGCACCGGTCTTGCTCAAAGGATAACAAGTGGTGAAACCAGTTTTCGACGTATTGCTTTAGCAAATGACCAAAATGCTCATGATATGTTGTGTGAACTCAAAGGGATTGGTTCATGGACCGCCAACGTGTATTTGGTTTTTGCATTAGGTCGACCGGATGTATGGCCCCCCGGCGACATTGCACTTATGCGTTCAATTGCGGAAATATACGGGCTCGAATCATTGCCTGATGATGAGAGATGCCTCGAGTTAGCAGAGTTGTGGCGACCTTGGCGATCGGTTGCAGCCCGTATATTATGGCATTCTTATTTGATAAAGCACGATCGTGGTCATCTGTAGTTAGATTAATTCAAACTTTGCTTTATTATTTGCAGCTATGTGTCTTTAGACGGTTATCTTGTGGTCATGCCAGATTACCGTGATGGAAGTTAGAATCATCAAGCTAGACTTTTTAATTCGATTTCAAATCTAGATACCTTAGGATAGTTGATCGAGTTTTAACGATTCAAACCTATTTATGAGCCAATATTGGATCGAACTGATACTTTCCCGTTTTTTATGGTTACATCAACTTCAAACGTTAATCGAATTAAGTACTGAATAGTTAAAATCAGGAAAAATGTCATACCGAGCATTTCTAAAAACTCTTCAATTGATTTTGAGAAGTGTGAAACGGTCTTTACCGGTAGCTGCAAGAATGAAGATATCCAGTTAAAACCAACAGGCATACCTTCTATAAAATCGATACATACAGCGCTACCAAGACAAACAATAGCGGCACATAACCAAAGTTTTTGTCTGCGGTCTGGATTATGTTTCCATAGAAATAAAAAAAGAAAACACCCCATAACAACAAAGAGGGGTGCTATTACAATTTGCCATCCATAACTAATTAGCTCCGATTCAGATGCGTGTTTAAATACTGTCCCAATCCGTTCGTGTAGCATTGCGCCATCATCAATCGCCATATAGGAAAAGAATATGGCAAGCGTAAGCCAACCGGCTTTTGTGTAATTTGATTTTGTTTTTATGCGCTGAATTATAAAAAGTATGATCCAACAGACGGCGGCAACAACTATAGTTTGAAAAACCGCAAAGAATGAGGCGAGACTATCTTCTCTGGTAATATTGAACATTCTTCTTATTGCGCCAGAGTCGCTCCATCTCATCCAGTTTACTGTTAAGTCGAAAATGACAAATCCGATTTCGATGGTGAGACAATAAATAAATATTTTTAATAGAACTTTATTTTTGTGCATGCTTTAAATGATTCCGCAATAAGTTGAATTGCTATTTTCTATGGTATCTATCGTGAATTGACAGCTTTGTCAATTTGATCCAACTATTGCGGAGTCATCAGAATAAATCTTGCTAGAATGTAGAATGAATTACTGATTTGATTCTTCCGAATCGTCATCTTCCGAATCGTCATCTTCAGAATCGTCATCTTCCGAATCGTCATCTTCCGAATCGTCATCTTCAGAATCGTCATCTTCAGAATCGTCATCTTCAGAATCGTCATCTTCAGAATCGTCATCTTCAGAATCGTCATCTTCAGAATCGTCATCTTCAGATACA
>CAJQKF010000100.1 GCA_905478855.1 uncultured Gammaproteobacteria bacterium | reverse complement strand
GAGAACGCCGATGCAAACACTGATCGACGGTAAATCAATCTGGAAGGAAAAGTTATTCAACCAAACTTAACCTGACAGTCAGTTACAAATAAACGGGTAACTGTCAGATCAAGTCTGAATTTCTACACATTACCATAACCGAGCACAAAACCTAAACCCGATGGACTGAACCGTCTCTTAAATTAGGCAACCAAAAGTCCATATTTATCTGGCGACGTACAGCCTTTTGCTACAAAACGATTACTCCCAAAGCATCAGAGTTCCGTTACTAATGAGACGTAAGGTTTTTTGCTCGAGACCCTTGATTTTCAACTTTATCAATACACCTAACCACCAGTTTATTAAGAGCATCTTGATTAAAGGTTGTGATATTAGAAAACTTTGAGTGGTGCATTAGTGCTGACAAGGCTGCGCCTAGTTCTGAAGCTGCCGCAGCTGCCTTGTATCCATCTTTCATTACATCAATAAAATAGGGATAAAAAAGATGGCCAGTAATTCGTGCATCGCCGCGCCCTACTCCGAATTTACCATTAAATGATGGCTCGACCTTTGGGTCATCAAATTCTGTTGCTACTCGCTTAGAATCTTCAGCATCAAGCGGAAGGTGAATAAGGTATTGTTTGTTTTCATATTGGTAACACGTTAACGATCCCCCCGTAGAGAAACCCAGCGCAAATGTCATGCTTGGATCCATATTAGGATTGTGGTTCTTAGTAAATCTATCGGTAATCTTCAATAAAACCTCGTCTGAAGCCTCATCGGGGAAAACAGGTGTGCCAAACTTTTCGATCAGCTCATCATCATTCAGACAAACTATGACATCATTATTTCCAATTCTTGGTTTAATCGAATCAAACCCTATACCTGTAGGTACGATTATTTGTGGGCCAAGATAACTATTTAAATAACCCGGTGTAATAATAGGCGTGTCATCTGCTCGTCTAAATCTAGATCTAATCTCATCATCTAAACTCTCTATAGGAGGATGGGGCGAAACCAGTAAATACGTTCGATTATAAGCGTTGCCGTTATAACATTCACGGGGGCCCCAAATATGAGTATGAATCTGCACGATATTTACATCGTTATACACATGTTTATCGATTTCCTGTTGGGCTATAGAGGAACGATCGTCCGGCAATATAATCTTAAATTGAATATCTTGCTGCATCGCAGAATACAATGCCACTAGCCCAAGAAATACATTAGTCGTATTACCACCCGAGTTTGGTGGTCCAACATTTTCTCTCGAAATAAAATATTCTGGATGGTCTTTATCGTCCAGCTGAAGATAAAACCCATCTTTGTCTTTTGTTACTTTCTCCAGCGGAACTTTGTTATACCGAAACTCTGGAATATCGACAAACTTCTCGACATAATAATCATTAACGGGAACACCGATACCGCGTATCTTGGGTATAACTGAATTCTTCATTTTGCAATCGTATTTTTGAGTTCAAGTAAACTAATTGAGAGACTACAGTCTAGAGCAATTTCTGTTTCCCCTGCTCTCAAAAATACTTATACCTCTATCAATGCGTCCTTTTTGATTTAAATCCGCCTTTATTATGAAGAGGCTAACTAACCTTCATTTATATCCCAATGCGTGTTGTTGTTGATATTGCTCGACAATTTCATCTAAAACTACACGATAAAATATAATCAGTCGTAGCTGGGTAATAGTGTGTATAGTGGCTTCTCTTGCCCCTCTCTATTTGTTTACCATTTCCCATCTAGAAATTCCTATTGGCAGGGTATGCATAGTACCAACTGCCGGTGTAGGAATAGTTACCCTCCATTATTTGTTCTGTTCTGCCCGGTTGTCTTAACCAACTAATGATGAGAATACCTCAAATGAATATGAAAGAATCCTTTAAGCCCGGTTTATGGGGCGGAGCTGGTGGCGCAATTGTTGCAATTGTAATCGGTTTCTCCTGAGGTGGCTGGCTAACGGCTGGTTCCGCAGGCTTGCTGGCAAAAGCAAGTGCGAGTGAAGCTGTAGTGCAAGAGTTCACGCCACGTTGCGTTGCCTTGGCGGAACCGCAGACTGAAAAGCTCTCAGCTTTAAAAGCTCTAAGCACCTGGAAACACGATGATTATGTAACCGAGGCTGGCTGGGTTGACCACGTAAGTGAAAAATACCAAAACGAAGTAGCCAAAGTGTGTGCTCCAACCCTAATAGAAGGTATGACTAGTAGTTAGGCTTTAGATAGATAACTCGTACCGCATTATAACGGGTGCGAGTTATCTTTAATTTTTTCAAAACCAAAGACTTTAGGTTAAATCAACACAGCTATAATCCATGAGTCTGTCCCCCCCCAAATTTCGTTGTATCCAACCTTTTGTCGCCGGCTAGATTGTTCCAGCACGAGCGCGGCAACTCTTCATTGAATATTTGATATACATGTCTGCGCATTTCGGGGTGAAGTTGTAGCGCCTTGTTTTTTAATCGTTAATGAATATTTCCTCGCATACAGCGCGCAGATCACTAATCAAGTTGCTCTCCTATTTGAACATTAAGCCCCGAAGTCTCTGCAACAATTAGAAGTTTCAGTAAGCAAGATCTAACCGTCTGCTAATTTGAGCTTGGCAATTTCTCAAGAGCTATTCAATGAAGAAACTTGTGCCCGATTTTAGGGCTTTGGGAAAATATCCGGAAAACTTATTCCTATCTATTGTTCTCCGATAGGGCCATACTGAAATCGCGACACATCGATTTGAGCGTTGGATCAGAAATTTGGTGTAGCCGTGGCCCTTAGGTTAGCGCAAACTAACGTGAGGTTTATAAAGTCAGCTCAAGAGGAAAGAATCATGAGTAAAGGACAAGACAGTAAAAAGTCGGATAAAAAGAAACCTCTTTTAACACCAAAGGAAAAAAAAGCAGCAAAGGCGGCTAAGAAAACCACGCCCAAGTAGCTCAACTACCCCTCCTTTTGCCGGTGCTTTGCGAACGCCAATAGTTCTTATAAAAAAGTCGAATAATCAATCATCCCCCTCTAAATGGCTATGAAAGTCGCTCGGAGTGTTCTACAGTTGCGATTCATAAATGTTCCATACTTAGCAGATAACATTCCATGACTGGATCGACACTTATTCACCCTCGTTCGGCAAATATAAGCTACTTAAAAGGGGTCGTATTGGTACTAATGGCGGGCGTTTTCTGGTCAACCATGGGATTGGGCATTAGAAGCATTGAGTCTGCAAATGTATGGCAAATTTTACTATATAGATCCTGTTCTCTCGGTATTTTTCTGTTTATCCTAATTTCATTTCGATCTGGCTTCCAACCTTTCAGAACCATCAAACGAGCGGGACTGGCTAGCGTTATCGGTGCATGGGGTTTAGTGCTGGCATTCTCGGGAGGCATTTATGCCATACAATCGACAACTGTCGCCAACGCCATGTTCTTGTTTGCATCAGCGCCATTTTTTGCTGCAGCTCTGGGCTGGATTATTTTACGTGAATCAGTACGTCGAAGTACTTGGATAGCAACTGTTATCGCTATCGTTGGCATCGCGGTTATGGTTATTGATGGAATTTCAGTTGGCCATTTGGTGGGTAATGTTTGTGCGTTACTATCCGCACTCGGGTTTGCAATCTTCACCATCGCACTGCGCTGGGGAAAACTCGAGGATATGTTACCAACGGTATTCCTGGCTGGGGTATTTGCTGCCATCATCTCAGCACTGGTGTGTTTCTATGCTGACTATACTTTTCAATTGTCAGTCAACGACGTATCAATTTCGATCGCGATGGGCGTTTTCCAGGTAGGTGCTGGTTTGGCTATTTACACCATCGGTTCAAAGGTTGTTCCTGCAGCAGAGTTAGCTTTATTATCAATGACAGAGGTATTACTCGGCCCGTTTTGGGTTTGGATTTTTGTTGGCGAATCGACCAGCTTATATACATTAATCGGCGGTCTTATTTTGTTGATCGCTATCGCAGGCAATGCATTAACAGGTTTACGACGTAAACCCGTACCGGTGCTCTAGCGCGGAAACGCAGTTATACTGCCAACCATATCGAAATATTAGAGAACTCTTTCTATGGCACAACTTCTTGGCAACGATCAAAACGCATTAACTTTTTGCTACTGGGCGATACGTGGTCTCGCTCAACCAATACGTTTTATGCTCGCCGAAGCCAACATTCAAGTACACGAGATTCGACTTGGTGTTGATCAAGATGGAAGAACCCATAATGAGGTCGAAGAAGATCAAGACTGGGCAACCCATAAAGCGACTTTACAGCTACCCTTTCCCAATCTTCCTTATCTGATCGATACTAGCGGAGCCCAGAAGATACAAATCACCCAAAGTAATGCCATTCTTCGATATCTTGCGCGTAACTACGGTTTCTATGGGGAAACCGAATACGATCGCGTACAGATCGATATGCTTCAAGAAGAGGCCTATGATTACCGTAATAAGATCGTACAGGCGGCCTATACCCTGGGCGATTCTTACCCCGATGCCTTTGCTGATTTTAGTAACAATGCTGTACCACGTCATGTAGACGGGTTTGAAAATTTCCTAGCATCACGCCCGGATAAAGCTCATTTCGTGGGAGATAAACTTTCGTTGGCAGATTTCGTTATCTATGAACTGATGTGGCAAACTCGTTTGATGTTGCCTGGCTCAATTTCGGAGTTATCTAGACCACATTTAAATGCGTTCGTAGATCAGTTTTCTCGTCGGCCACTTATCGCAGCTTATATGCAGAGTCAGGATTACATCGAGCGGCCTATAAATAGTCCTTGGGCATCGTTCGCCTAATTGATCGGCATATCGTTCTGTGCAATTTGTACTCAATTTACTATTGCTAGATCATACTAAATTAGTCTGATACGACATCGAGAGATAATGTGACAACAAACAAAAAGATAATTGACGGCGGCCACGGTAGTGCTTTCACCTTAAAACAGGGCGACAAGATCCAAATCACCAATATCGAGGGGTCACAAGTCGTTGATTTATGGGCCTTCTCCTTAACGGCTAACGACGAATATCTTTCAAACGAGCATACACGATCCTGCCTAGAAAAATTAATCCCCTCCATTGGGGATTGTTTATATAGCAATCGTCGACGAGAAATAATTAAACTTGTAGGGGATACCTCTGCAGGAATTCACGATTTACTTTTATCAGCATGTGATATTCAACGATATGAACTTCTCGGTCATGTTGGGTACCATAGAAACTGTGCCGATAATCTTCGAGAAGCACTCGCCGAGAAAGGGGTGATTATCGCCGATGTACCAAGCCCTTTTAATCTTTTTGAAAATGTTCAAATAAATGAGAATGGCGGCCTATCTATTCAACCACCATTAGTTAAAGCTGGCGAAAGTGTGACCATAGCAGCATGTATGGATATTATTCTTGTCTTATCCTCATGCCCAATGGATATTGCGTTAACCAACGGACCAGACCTACGCAGCAAGCCTGTAAGTGTTGAGATACTTTAGCAACTACTATAGATATAGATAACAAAGCCGATAGAGGTATTTTTTATATCGGCTTTGTTAATGGGAAGGCTTATGAGTTTAAACAATCATATTTTTTATAAGTTCGTCTGCTAGTGCATTTTTAGCTGTTAAAAGTTTTAGCCTAAACTACGTATTTTTTCCACCAGTTCAGTATTAACCGATCGTGGGCCGGTATCCAACCGGTTTTTATGACGACGTTCACCGGGCAGCCGCAAATGATCGAATGATTTAAGACGCCCAAATAAAGCATCGGCAGAACTATCCCAGGATTCAGATCCCGAAGTAATTTCCGGCGACATAGCTAAAATAAACTGTCCTCCTGCAGGAGGACCACCGTCTTTGTTGTCTTTCAGCGCGGTCTCAAAACTCACCGTTTCGCCAACCAAAGGGCCAGCCAATAATTCAACCATCATCGCAATATGGGAGCCCTTATATCCGCCAAACGGAAGTATCATCCCACCACCGGTCTTAGGATCGATATCTTTAGGATCTGTTGTCGCCTCACCCTCTTTGTTCAAGCCAACACCAGACGGCAACTCTTTACCGTCTCGTGCAGCAATTTGTATATCACCCATAGCCATAGCGGCTGTCGCCATATCGAATACCACAGGGGCATCGTCTTTTCGCGGCCACGCAAATGATATGGGATTACTACCATATACTTTTTCTTTAGCGCCATACGGCGCAACCATCGGCATATAACTAACACATGTAAATGCTACCAAGCCTTTCTCCGCTAGTGCTTCTGTCTCCGGCCATAACGCAGCAAAGTGATGAGATCGTGTGATTTGCGCCATCGCAATACCATAGATCTTAGCCGCATCTGCCACCTTGTCGAGACAGCGAGCATGGGCTAACGGAGCGTAACCATTGTCAGCATCGCAACGAATCAAAACCGGCGTTACATTTTCTACTTTAGGGTCAGCATTCGCGTTAACCTTACCGCTCACTAAAGAAGCTACATATCCCGGGATGCGGAACAGACCATGAGAATGAGATCCATCACGCTCTGCGCGCATAACAGTATCTGCAACGATGTTGGCCATTTCCTCACTGCTACCGGCATTTAATAAAGCTGTTTGAGCGAGGCTGAATATTTCATCAAGTGTTAAATCAATTGTTTTCATTTTTAGATGACCTGGATAAATAAAATGCGCATGCGCGATTATAACTCGTAACGAAATTACTCTGATAGTCAACCATCGATAAAGCTAAATTTTCGTCCATTACTGAAATGTTAGCCAATCGAAACCCGTCTATTGGCGAAAATGGTAGGGTCCATATATCATTTTATAGGATAAACGTAGAGAGTGGCAGACCGAGACTTCGTAAAAAAAACTGACGTACCAACACGTATTTTACGGGCAATAATGAACGACAAATCAGGTGTAATGGGAGCCGGTAATAAACTCTGCAATTATAGCCAGATGCCGTAACAGTAACGCCCTTATTACGACATCTACGTTGATACTCTAAAAGTGTGCAGTAGTTCGATTACAGCTTAACGATTAGTTTCCCTCGATTACCGCCATTGAAAAATAGATTTAAACCATCCATGGCAGATTCTAATCCTTCTAAAACATGGGTACGAAATTTTATCTTACCGCTCATAACGTATGGAGTGAGTTTTTCTGTGAGCTGCGCCGCATCTCCAAAATGATCCGGCATTGCAAACCCACGTATGCTGATACGTTTTTTAATTAACGGTATCCAGTTGGGCCCCGCAGACGGTGTAGCACTGGTGTAATCCGAAATCATGCCGCAAACCACAATGCGACCATGGGTATTCATTCTATCAAACACATGATGTTGAATGGGCCCACCTGTATTTTCAAAATAGATATCGATTCCGTTTGCAGCGAGCTCCTTAAGTCTCACCGCAATATCATCGATCTTGTAGTTAATCGCACCATCAAAACCCAATTCATTGCAAATCCAGTCACATTTTTCTTGATCCCCTGCCACACCGATTACATTGAGATCATTTGCTTTTGCAAGTTGCCCCACAATAGAACCAACTGAGCCAGCTGCGCCGCTAACCACAATAGTTTCACCCGCTTTGGGATCGCCAAACCCAAACAGTCCCTGAGTAGCGGTAAGGCCGGGCAATGCAAAAACTGCTAACGCCATTTCTGGATCCACGTTTGGTGGTAGTTTACTAAGTCCCTTTCCGTTACTTAGCAGATACTCAGTCCAGCCGAGCATGCCTCTAACAGTATCACCCACTGCAAAATCTGAATGATTGCTTGCAACCACTTCACCAAGGCCAGACGAGCGCATTACATCACCTAAAGCAACTGGCGGGATATAACTCTCAGTATCAGAATGCATCCAACCGATCATCGCCGGATCAAGGGACATATGCGTTTGCTTGACCAAGATTTGTTCCGGGCCGGGCGTGGGAATAACTTTTTGCTCTACTTTAAATAAATCAGTTGTGATCGGACCGGGCTTAGGGCGTGAAACAAGCCTAATGCTTTTATAAGTTTTCATGGCGGAAATATTAATTTGTCAATATAGAAAGATTTAACCTATTGGCGGCCTCATCGAGAATTAGGCTGCAAGCGGCAAAGCTCTCAGACGACAAAGGTGCCCCCTGCCCGCCACTACCGAAGTGTTCCAACTGCACAGACTGAACAAAACATCCAGCGGGGTTTCCATCGTTGTTAGCGGCGTACACATCAAACATTATTGAACCGGGTGAATAATTACGGGTGGAGAAGCAATTCAGTTTTCGGTTTCCATTCTGTCCCTCATAGATTTGGGTTGCGTCTGAGTCTGGGCGCGGGCAAACCAGCATAATCTCCGCCGAGTTAAAACATGGGCAGTCACCCTCTGGATACAGCAATCGCAGGTTATTACAACCATCTAGATTTTCCATATTGCATGCTTTCCGATAATAGAGACCAGCCAGCGTAGTATTCTGTTCAACCCCTTGGCCTTCTTCATGCAATGTGCCTAACACGTTGCAGGATACAGCATCCGCAACGTCACAAGCTTTTGCATAATAAAAAATCGCCTGGGATAAATTCTTTTCTATCTCACCACCGATTTCATACATTTCGCCTAACGAGCCGCATCCATCAGCACTACGATTTTCGCAGGCTTTACGAAGGTACTCGGCGCCTTTTATAAAATTCTGTTCAACCCCAAGCCCATCCATGCTCATTGCACCGAGACCAAAACACCCGTCGCCATCATTCGCGTCGCAAGCTTTCTTAAAATACTCGTGAGCCAGAGTATAATCTGGCACCACACTTCCGCCCTCTGCATAGATCCAACCAAGATTGACACATTCCTTGGATTCGCCACCGTGGCAGGCTTTATGGAAGAACTCCAGCGCCTGGTTAGGGTCTTGCTCAACCCCGTTACCCGTTGCATACATTCCACCAAGATTGCTACACGCAAGAGCATAGCCACCATCACAGGCTTTACGGTAGTAAAAAATAGCTTGCTCCTGGTCCGGTTCAACTAGACCACCGTACGAGTATTCAAAGCCCATATTGTTACACGCATCAAAACTACCACTTTCACAGGTCTCTCGCATAACTTTAATTTCTTCCGTTTCCTCCACGGCAATCGCGGGAGGCGAACAGAATATACTTGCCAAAAGAACCGTTACTAAAACTGGTTTCATACCCAACCTCATTCGATGTAATTTTCTATTGTTAATGTACATACCGTCGTCAAAAAGAACTAACCCTTAGGCGGCGGAGATTCAACATATTGAACGTTACCTTGATAATAGGTACCTCTCCCCTTTTGTGGCTTTATACCTTTCCTTCCGCCATATTGACTGAATACTTCTTTTAAAGGACGAGGCATCCACGCCTTTAACCATAACCGTAAAAGATGACGTTTCTTTACTCGATCATCATCATCGAAAAACTCGGTACGGGTATGTAAAACAACATAGTTATTAAAAAAGCTCATTTCCCCCGGTTCTAACATGAAATCAAATCGAAATTCAGGGCTATGGGCGATACGATCAAAAACATCCAGGGCACGGGCTTCTATTTCTGACTTTCCAGCGCCAAGCTCATCAAATGCCAGCTCAATATAACTGCGCAAAAAACTAACACTTAAATACCCATCGCGCATTGAAAATACTGGAACCTTATGATCGGTTACGGGAGATTGTCCAGCTTCTTGCTCTCCAAAAAGATGATACTGATATCCGGTAAACAATTGTTCTAGCAATTCCGGGTAATGCTTTAGCATATAGTTGTAAATTGCTGGGCCACTGCTATATCCGCTGATTCCGCCTTTCATTGCCTTAACCAGGCACATCATACCGATAATATCACTAGCATCCGTATGTAACGCTAACTCCGAACTATTTCTATACGCACGCTCACGGGTATCTTTCCCACTGACATCAACTACATGTCCTAGACGATCCCCCATTAAACTTTGAGACTGAGCCTCACCAAAATAGGACCCGAGTCCATAAAATAACTTTCCACATTGTTCTTTGCTATATCGTTCAATAGGCAGGCCCGTTAATACCAAAATACCTCTACCCTCTTGAACGTCGTTCACCCAACGACTCACTGATTCAGCAATTGAGCCCAGGGGAAAATCCGCGCAAGTTATATTTTCAACGTCAACAGCGCTATCCTCCACCTTTTTCAAAGCATAATCAAAAGCCTGGATGTGCTCCGCTGTCAACTTTTCGCAAATGGCATCTTTGCTATCAAAATCCGATCTAATCCATGCAGACGGGTGCTCATAATTTTCTCGCGATTCATTCATACTCAATTCCTAAATGCAGTAGTGTCCTGTTAGTCGATAGTTCTCTATCTAGCCGAGATGATTTTCAAAAAGATCAAAACTAGGCATATTATTCTGGTTCAAGGCCAAAAACTATGGATTGCAGATAATTAGCATCTTCATCCGATTTACCAAATAAATTAAAACCTCCAAAATCATCAATAAATATTTCCGATAATGATGTGAGTTCATAGTATCGCTGCAAACCCTTTCTATCCGCTTCAGGGGCAGTACACTGTAGGCTAAACACAAGCGAACTTAGAGGTTGCGTAGAGGATCAGTTTTCTAAACAAGGGCTTTTAGGTTTATGAGTTTTAACAAACTAAAAATCATATTCTAATCCAATAGGCTGGGGAATAACCTGATACGAACAATATACAAGAATTTGATTTATACTATTTGTTCAAAAACATACTACCTAGTTTTCACAAGAAACTAACCCTACATTCTAGTCATAGAATTCACGGTTTGCTTGTGAATAAATTAGAATAGACAACATATATATATGTTGTCTTACCATATTGAATCCATCATAGTTGCGATCTAAAACGGCTAAAAATAAGAGTTGATCCACTAAAATGGATATTATTGAGAAATTTCAAAAAAGAAAAAATAAACGAGCGCCAAAAGAACTGGTTGTTAAATGTGCGTATTTTTTAACACCTAATATGCGCAGAATAACTCTACAAGGCGATGCGTTATCCCATTTCCCTGCTGAAGCCGAGGGTGCAAATGTAAAGCTACTATTTCAACAGAATTCGTTAGGCAAACCGGCAACGGCAATGCGTACCTATACTATTGCTCAGCAACGATCAGCACCTAATGAGATTGATATAGACTTCATGCTGCACCGATCTAAGGGTGGCTTGGTACACGGTATCGCAGCACCCTGGGCTCTCTCGGCTAAACCTGACGATAACATTTCATTATTTGGGCCGGGTCTTGCACAGCATGTAAATATAGACGCCGACTATTTCTTACTCGCGGCAGATATGACAGCGTTACCCGCATTAAAAGTAAGCCTTAAAACGTTACCGAAAAAGGCAAAGGGTACGGTGTTTGTAGAAATTTTATCGAATCATGATAAACAAGAATTGCCTCTTCCTGAAAACATACAAGTAGTATGGGTCATAAATAATGAGCCAGGCTCAGATGCCTCACCTCTTTACCACGCAATAAAAAAAACAGAAAGTCAAAACGGCTGTCTTGCAGCTTGGGTCGCCTGTGAGTTTAAAACGATGAAGAAGATTCGGAACTACTTAAAAACAGTTCGTTCTATCGAAAAAACACATATCTATATTTCCAGTTATTGGAAAAAAGGTGACACGGAGGAACAGCACAAATTAATAAAGAAAATTGATCTAGCCTCTAACAGAAGTTAATAGTCGAATTTCAACCCAACGACTTGCAGTACGTTATAAAACATAAACCTCAAGCAAAAATATCGGAAAATGATCTATATTCGTATTGCAATAATTATTTATTAACAAACGACTTAACCTCTATTCTACTAAGAGGCACTAAAGGCCGATATCCGGGCTTGCTATTTATTCCCCGCGTAACCCCATAGACAAAAGTGCCTGTCTCTCATCTTCTTCGTCTATCACCGTTTGAATATCATCAAGTACGGAATCCACATTAACGGTGCCTGTGGCGCGTTTGAATCTGCCACTTAATACAGATTCCGGCTGCAATTCGCCCTCAGAGTAGAGAGCCCACATCTCTTCGGCGTAGCGTGTCTTCAAGATATCTGGCGCGAATTGTCCGTAAAAGTTTGTAATATTTTCTACATCACGACGCAACATACCTTCGGCATGGTTATTAGCCGCAGCATTTACAGCCTGTGGAAAATCAATAATGACCGGACCCTGTTCATCCACAAGGACATTAAACTCAGACAAATCGCCATGTACTAGACCTACACATAACATCTGCTTTACAAAATCCATCAGCACAGCATGTTGAGATGCTGCTTCTTGTGAGGAAAATTCCAGGTCGATCAGTCTTGGGGCTACAGAGCCATCCTCGTCACAAATCAATTCGAGTAACAGTACGCCATCAAAGCATCCATAATTTTGCGGAATACGAACAGTAGTATTTACGAGACGATTCAGTGCATCCATTTCAGCGTTATGCCAGGTTTCTTCCTGTTGTGCGCGACCATATCGAGATCCCTTATCCATCGCGCGCGCTCGTCGACTATTACGCACCTTACGCCCCTCTTGATACTGAACTGCTTGCTTAAAGCTGCGCTTCTGGATATCTTTGTAAACCTTCGCACAACGAATAACGCCGTTGCAACGCACCACGTAAATATCTGCTTCCTTACCACTTTTTAGCCGACTCAGTATCTGATCGACCAAACCATCGTCGATTAACGGTTGCAATCTTCGAGGAATCTTCATGAAATATTACTACCTGTAACGAGAAGTCGTTTGTTAAGTTCTTGGAAACAGAAAATAATCCCCATCTGTATGTTCTAATTGAAACGGTTCGTCATGCAGATGCTGTTTGGGGCTAATGTAAAACGCATTTTGTTCATAATTTTTTTTAAAATACCTATAATTCTCGATACGAAATATAATAATGACTAACCAAATATTTTAAGTTATTAATCATTGTTTTCTCGACACGTCTTATCAATTTGACAAACTTTTTATCATAATGGTCTGAAATTATTGGGATAATTTCCCGATGAAACGGTTCTTTCTAAGCTTGAAATCAGAATGGGTGCCTACTACAGGGCAAACACCATTCTCTCAAGCAAAATGATCAATAGTGGCCTATGTTTCTGGTTACTATCTTAATCTCGACCACTTCCAATACCTAGTTGTCGGATCATTATAATCAAGACAACAATGCATGAAAATCTGATCTACAGACATGTATTAGGAGCTAAACAACCTTGAATGACTTAATCAGTGCAAGTTTCATCATAACTAACGAGATTAATGACATGATAGAACCAACGGCAAGAATAGGATCTAGTACTGCCAGGGAAACGTATCCACCGTAAAGCAGAAAAAGACCTGCAACAATAATTAACGACCCAACAATATGAAGATAATACTGAATAATTACCAATGTCGTGCTCGGATTATGCAACCATAGCTTGTGACACACAGCATAAATAAACGATACAACGAACCCTAGCAACATAATATGGGCATGGGTAACATGCTGAACATGATTTTGCGAAGCCGCCATAAAAATACCCAAAAGCATTCCTAAAATGGCGTAGCCAAACCCGATTAATAAAAACTTTCGATCCATTGTTGTAACCCGATAATAGTTAAGTTTAGGAAAAGAGAATACAAATGCTTATCACTAGATATTATAGTAGCTAAGTGGAAAATCAATCAAATCGGCAGAAATACCTAAAAATTCTTCAATAAAGCTAATTTTCAACTATATCTAATTCGTAAAATTTTCCGCGGCGCCTCTTGCTATCCAGTGTTTCACCTCCATCTATTATGTCGGTACACTCGGTGCCAGTTCTCGCCTTAAGCTACTCGCCTTAATTCGAAAAAAACGGATATTTACCTTTTTAAAGACCCAAGGAGGGTTACAGACATGTCAATTAGACCTCTTTATGACCGCGCGCTCGTCAGACGTTTAGAAAACTCTAAGACAAGCCCAGGTGGCATAGTGATACCAGATTCCGCAGCCGAAAAGCCCATGGAGGGCGAAGTTATATCAGTTGGCAACGGCAAGTTGTTAGATAACGGTACCCTTCGTGCGATGGACATTAAAACAGGAGACAAAGTCCTATTTGGTAAGTATTCCGGTACGGAAGTAAAAGTAGATGGTGAAGATCTCATCATTATGCGTGAAGACGACATTATGGGCGTCGTCGAATAAATCATCATCGAACATAAACAGGAATTAATCAATGTCAGCAAAACAAGTCATATTCGGCGATCTTGCCCGTACAAAAATGGCAGCGGGTGTAAATATTTTAGCCGATACGGTAAAGGTGACACTTGGCCCAAAAGGTCGAAATGTAATACTAGATAGGTCATTTGGCGCCACAACCATTACTAAAGATGGCGTCTCTGTCGCCAAGGAAATAGAGCTTAAGGACGTATTTGAGAATATGAGTGCTCAAATGGTGAAAGAAGTTGCTTCAAAAACTTCCGATGTAGCGGGTGATGGCACCACTACAGCTACCGTACTCGCTCAAGCGTTGTTAAAAGAAGGTCTAAAAGCTGTTGTCGCGGGCATGAACCCAATGGACTTAAAACGCGGAATCGACATGGCCGTTATGGCAACTGTGGAAGAATTACAGAATATTTCCAAACCGTGCTCCAATAACAAAGAAATCGCCCAAGTCGGCACTATCTCTGCAAATTCAGATACCGACATCGGAGATATTATTGCGGACGCGATGGAGAAGGTTGGTAAGGAAGGCGTTATCACTGTGGAAGAGGGCACGGGATTAGAAAACAAATTAGATCTCGTAGAGGGCATGCAATTCGATCGTGGCTACCTCTCGCCCTACTTCATTAACAATCAAGATAGTATGAGTGTTGAGATAGATGATCCGTATATTCTTATTTACGATAAAAAGCTCTCCAACATTCGAGAAATACTTCCTGTTCTAGAACTCGTTGCCAAAGCAGGAAAACCATTGATTATTATTGCTGAAGACGTAGATGGCGAAGCTCTCGCGACATTAGTAGTCAACAACCTCCGTGGTATTGTCAAAGTATGCGCCGTCAAAGCCCCAGGTTTTGGCGATCGCAGAAAGGCGATGTTACAAGACCTCGCTATCCTCACAGGCGGACAAGTTGTTTCTGAAGAGGTTGGTATGAGTCTAGAAACTGCAAGTCTTGATGATTTGGGTAATGCCAAACGCATTCAAACCACGAAAGACAACACCACGATTATTAGTGGTGCCGGTAGCGCTGAAGAGATCCAGGGCCGCGTTACCCAAATACGTGCACAAATTGAAGAAACAACTTCTGACTACGACAAGGAAAAGATGCAAGAACGTTTAGCCAAACTGGCTGGCGGTGTAGCTGTAGTTAAAGTCGGTGCCGCAACTGAAATGGAGATGAAAGAAAAGAAAGCCCGTGTAGAGGATGCATTGCATGCTACCCGCGCCGCCGTAGAGGAAGGTGTTGTGCCCGGTGGTGGTGTTGCATATGTGCGTAGCTTCGAAGCCGCAAAAAACTGCAAAGGCGAAAATGCTGATCAGGACACTGGCATCCATATCGTGCGTCGAGCCCTAGAAGAGCCTCTGCGTCAAATAGTTCGAAATGCCGGGGATGATGGTGGCGTGGTATTGAATCAGATTCGGAAACATAAAGGCAATTATGGCTACAATGCTGCTACTGGTGAATATGGCGACATGTTAGCTATGGGTATTCTTGATCCCACTAAAGTCGCTCGCATTGCTCTCATTAACGCCGCATCAATTGTTGGACTAATGATCACCACAGAAGTAATGGTTGCAGAACTTCAAGAGGAAGAGCCCACATCATCTGCCGGTGGAATGATGTAGGTATAATTAAACGATACGCTGCGAGAAAAGCCCTGCTATACGCGGGGCTTTTTCGTTAATATATAGCCTACTGCGTTTATAACTCAAACATGGAGCAACCCATGCTGGTCAAATTTACAACCGAAGCCTACGCCGATATTACGATGTTCGGAGATATTGCACGTACACTGCTCAAAATGATGGGGCATAGCACCACCATACCAAGTGCTATTCTGGCTGCAGACGTACCAAATGCATTGCAACAATTAACCGTCGCACTCGAGTCAGAGAACACCATACCCACTAATGCGAAAGATAGCGGTGACGAACCCACCGTTAGCCTTGCCAATAGAGCACTACCACTCATCAATCTTCTCACTGCTGCAGTAGAGTCAGAATCCAATGTAATGTGGGAATAAAAATTTTAGACGAATTAACTTCCACAATATATTTTTTACAATTCAAAAAGGATTCATGTTCGTTGGAGCACAACGTTGATAGCGGTCAGGGTATTCAAGCTCAACACCAAGCGCGATAGCCGCATGCCAAGGCCAGCGCGGATTGAATAGTAAACCCCGCGCCAACGCCACCATATCCGCCTGCCCATTTGCTACAATGGCTTCAGCTTGGTGGGGATCGGTTATCATCCCAACAGCAATGGTCGTTACCTCGGTTTCAGCCCGAATCTGTTGCGCAAACGGAACCTGATAGCCAGGTCCTGTGCTGATCTCTTCTGAATAACTGATGCCACCACTGGAAATATCGACCCAATCACAGCCCTTTTGCTTAAGTGCTGTAGACATCGCAACTGTATCCTCAATTCTTATTCCGTTTTCCGCCCAATCGATGCCAGAGAGTCTCATTCCCAGCGGTTTATGCTCTGGCCACACGTCTCTTACCGCATCAAAAATACGTAACGGTAGACGCATCCGATTCTCCCGTGATCCGCCAAACTCATCGTCACGCTGATTGGCCAGTGGTGATAAAAACTGATGCAGTAAATATCCGTGAGCGCCGTGAAGTTCTATCGCATCGATACCGATACGGTCTGCCCGGCGCGCAGAAGCCACAAAGTCATCGACTAAATCGCCTATCTCTCCTACAGACAGCTCCATCGGCGCCGGTATGCGATCGCTGTGACTTATTGCTGACGGACCGACTGTTTGCCAGCCGCCAGAATCTGGGGAGATACGTTTGCGCCCTTGCCACGGAGGACTACTCGAACCCTTGCGACCTGCGTGGGCTAGTTGAATCGCAATAGGTGTTGTGCTGAGTTGTCGACAGTAATCAACCACTCGTTTCAGTGCCACTTCACAATGATCATCGAACAGGCCCAGACAGTGAGGTGTAATGCGACCACGTGCTTGAACGTTAGTCATTTCGATCATCATTAAACCTACACCAGAGACCATGAATTGACCTAGATGCATTAGATGCCAGTCACTAGCGCAACCAGAGGTGGCCGCATACTGACACATTGGAGACAACATGATCCGGTTCTTAAGTTCCAGATCGCGAAGTTGAATAGATTCAAATAATACGTTAGTCATCTCTAAAAACAGTAGATTGTTGGTTAGTCGAAATACCCAAAACTTATCACTAATAGGTAAGGTTCTGGATAGTGATACATAGCACCGATTTTATGCCTAACATTTGATGTGGTACATAGATTCTGGGCTTGTCAGCCGGTCTATCAACATGGGCTAAATGAACCCGTAATCTAACACTTAAAACCAATAAAATAGAGAGCAATATAAAAACACACTATTTCAAAATAACTAACAAACCTGGTCGTTAAGACCACGTTTGGCATTAACTCTCAAGAATCCATGGCAGAAGCTATCAGTTTTATTCATGAGACGTTCAATAAAAAATCGCTAAACACACACTTGGATGATAATTTTGATTATTACAATATCTCGCTAGTTACGAAACCGCATTGGATTATAGGTTAACGCCCCTGTGAGAGCAGGAAACCAGTAGCAATAATGCAAATAGCGATTAATGATAAACAATCAACGAAATTAATGAAAAGCACTCCCCCACATTTGACATCAATAGTTTTCTCCGCCGCACATTAACTCAATAACGGTTAGCAGGTGAATATCTAGTTTCGGTAGACGTTCAATAATATCTATTGCACAATCCTGAAGCATTACCCTACCGAACTGAGACTCTTTGACATGAATAAGCCAAGTATTCACTTCACCCACGAAGAATTTAAAGCTCGACAGAAGCTCACTCGTGACTGTCTTGAAAAGCACAAATTAGATGGGCTACTGTTATTTAAGATAGAAGACATGTATTGGCTCAGTGGCTTCGACTCCGATGGTTTTTGTATTTTCCATAACATGTTCATTGGTATAAACGGTGAACTAACCCATGTTTCACGCTCGGCTGACCTAGCCAATGTTAAATATTCTTCGATTTGTGACGATGTTAGGACGGCGCCAGATGCTGCAGGGGTAAGCTGGTCATCTTGCATTAAGAAAATGCTTGATTCTCATCACATGCAGGGCAAGCAAATTGGTATTCAGGTAGACACAATGGGTCTAACGCCGAGGCTATTTCTGGAGATACAAACAGAACTGCAAGGTTGGTGTGAACTCATAGTCGCAGAAAATTTTATTCAAGAAATGCGTATGGTAAAAAGTGAACAGGAACTCAACTATCATCGAAAAGCTGGAGAATTTTTGGATGTCGCCCTTACTGAAGCACTAGACACAGCAAAAGCCGGGGTATTTGAAGGTGATATTTACGGTGCTTTCTATAGGAAATTGTTCAGCATGGGTGCTGACCTTCCTGCTCATATTCCGCCCTTGGGCTGTGGTGATTCTGCACTCAACGTGCGCTATACCAGCGGACGTAAACACCTGAGTGAGAATGACCAGCTCACACTCGAGTTAGGACTAGCCTATCGGCATTATCACGCCGGCAGTATGTGTGTTGCGTTGACCGGACCAGAAATTAACGATCTACATTTACAAATGCACGCAGCACTCGTGCCTGCCCTTGCCGAAGTACAGAACATGTTACGCCCAGGAAAGACCATGGGAGAAGTTTATGACACTTACCGAATGGTAGTTACCGATCATGGTCTCGCACATACACTGCAAACAGCCTGCGGCTATACCATGGGCGCTACCTGGCCACCTACCTGGATGGAGCAACCTATGTTTTATACTGGGAATCAAACCATAATTAAAAAAAATATGACATTCTTCACCATGCTCATATTAAACGATTTTGAAACAGGTCTTATTATGTGCTTAGGAGAGCAGGTTATTATTACTGATGGCAAACCAGAAGTAATCAGCCATGTTCCCAAAAACCCCATAATATTGGATATTTAAATGAAAAACAGAAATAACTTCGGTATAGGTAACGCGCAGGCATAATTGTGTAAATTTGGCCTATAAACTCCCTTACAAGGAAATTTATTGAGCTGTGTAACCACCATCAACCGGCATGCTGATACCGGTGATAAATGCGGCCTCATCAGAGGCCAGAAAAACAACTGCATTTGCAATTTCTGATGTTTCACCGATCCGCCCAAGGGGGTGTCTATCCTCAGATAGTTTTCGAACCTTCGCAGTATCAGCTACCCCTAGTCTTTTCGCCTGAGCCTGGATGGCCAAATTCCCCATCTCAGTATCCACCACGCCTGGATGAACCGAGTTAACCCGAATTCGATCACCCTTGTTAGCAAAAGCCACGGCGGTTGATTTAGTAAATATAGTCACGCCACCTTTCGTCATCGCGTATAGCGGATCATTTGGCGCCGCAACCATACCAGCAATAGAAGAAATGTTCACAATGGAGCTCCCTTGCTTGCTGTACTTTGCTGATTCTCGCAAAGCCGGGGCGCAAACTTTAGTGCCCAAGAACACGCTGGTCATATTCACATCTACCAGCTTCTGCCATTCTTCCAGGCTAACCTCTTCAAAGCCTTTAGCCACTAAAAAACCAGCATTATTTACCAAAATGTCTAGTTTCCCGTTGCTGTCGATAATTTCTTGAATCGCAGATTTCCAGCTCGACTCCGATGTCACATCAAGCTCTAAAACATATGCCTTTCCACCCGCATTATTAATTTCAGTTACTACCTGCTCAGCTTGCCTAATTAAAATATCAGATACGACGACTGTCGCACCGTGCTTTGCCATTAACCGAGCAGTCTCTGCGCCAATACCTCTCGCCGCACCGGTAATTAATACAATTTTGTTTTGTAGTCTTTTCATTATTCTAGGGATATTCTGACTAATTAATCATTTTCATGATTTTGAGTTATAATGGTAGACATCGGGAAGATTCGGATGGGACGGGTTTCTGACCACTATACGCTGAATCCCCCCATACCTATGTTTCTTCTCCGTGCAGTACATCCCCCAATAAAGGGCGAAACTTGAAGATCGTTAGAGGATAGTAAATTTCACGCCATACACTTTCAATAAAGCTCAAAAACAAAATTCGATAGGCAACTAAAAATTATTATTGCCCAAAGTTAAAGGTAAAGAACCCAGCATCGAATATAGCAATTAAGCATGTGGTTAGACGAACTGACCGTTCTGTGATCACTTTGTCCAACGACATTGATTCCATATACGAATTACTATGAATCACTCACTACGCTTTTGATTTCATCAAATCTCGTATTTCCGTTAATAATACCTCTTCCGCCGAAGGTGCAGGTGGCGCCTTAGGTGCCTCTTCCTCTTTTTTCTTTAACGAATTTATTCCTTTAACCAGCATAAAAATGGCGAATGCAATGATAGTAAAATCAATAACGGTTTGAAGAAATGCTCCGTAAGTGATCTTAACCGCCGGTTCTTCACCAACTGCCTCTTTAACAATCAATGCTAGGTCTGAAAAATTTACTCCTCCCAACAATACGCCGATTGGGGGCATTATTACACCAGAAACTAATGCAGTAACAATTTTTCCGAATGCAGCACCAATGATGATACCTACAGCCATATCTACAACATTTCCCTTTACTGCAAAACTTTTAAACTCACTTGCTATACTCATAGTTATACTCCAAATTAATGTTTAGTAAATTACTAATGTTATAAAGCGTTACTCTATGCTACACACCACCTCAACGGCTAAAAATTTTTTGGGGATATTTGCGCCACCTGTTGATTATAACAGCTTAGAGAACAAAACCGCTTGAAGACAGAAAATTACGGCAAAATAAGACACGACACAAAGCCCTTTAGATGTTTTGAATAACCACGCATACCTTCCCATAAAGCAAATAGTTAACGAGAAGAATAACCACGACAGGGTCTCACGTGTTTACTTTCACCAAGTAACCAGACCGACTAATACGCAAGTATCTCCCTAGCTTGGTGGCAATATAATTGAATTACAGAAAGCAGCAATTCGTTGCAGAGCGGTTCGCAGGGATTGCTTCGATGCCGCATATGAAACTCTAAAATATGGGCTTAACCCGAAAGCCGCGCCATGCACAGTGGTAACACCCTGCTCCCGTAATAGTGCCATGCAGAATTCCTCATCATTAGTGATTTCCTGACCAGCAGAGGTTTTGCCACCAATGAATGCTTCACAACTTGGATATGCATAGAAAGCACCGTCTGGCCACAGACAGGTCAAACCTGGTATTTCATTCAGACCTTCCACGACCAATTGTCGTCGGGCTCGATATTCAACAAGATTGGAGTCAAGGGAATCTTGCGGTCCTGTTAAGGCTGCTACTGCGGCCCACTGACAGACCTTGCTTGTGCCAATAGCTGTTTGACTTTGTACCAATTCCATTGCCGCAATCAATTCCTTAGGACCGCCAGCATAACCTACACGCCAACCTGTCATAGCATAGGCTTTTGATACACCATTGAGGGTTAATATGCGGTCCTTAAGATGGGGAGCTACCTGCGCAAGGGTAACAAAACTGCTATCGCAATAGGTTAGGTGTTCGTACATGTCATCAGAAAGAACCCAAACATGTGGGTGTTTCACTAGAACCTCAGCAAGAGCCGTAAGTTCATCACGACTATAAACCGCTCCTGAGGGGTTTCCTGGACTATTAATAACGAGCCACTTGGTTTTATTGGTAATGGCACTCTCGAGCATCATCGGCGTTAACTTAAAACCGGTCATCTGAGAAGTCGGCACCTCGACAGGGACACCACCGTATAGAATTACACACTGGTGATAAGCAATCCAATAAGGTGTTGGAATAATAACTTCGTCACCATCGTTGAGCGTTGCATATAACGCATTAGCCAATACCAGCTTTCCACCAGCACTAACCATTACTTCGTCGATCTGATATTCGATCTGGTTTTCCCTAAGGAATTTATCCCTAATAGCATTTTTCAGTTCTGGTATTCCTGATACCGGTGAGTAAGAAATACCACCCTTTAACATTTCTTGGTAGGCACTATCCTTCACATGCTGCGGCGTATCAAAATCCGGTTCACCTATGCTCAAAGAGATAATATCATGGCCCTGGGCTTTGAGATCTCTGCCAAGCTGCGTCATGACGATCGCCGCGGGTTGCGTCACCCGTTCAAGGATTCTCGACTTAATTAATTTTGCGGAACTCATGTATACATTTCTATCGTAAAATTAATAGGCTACTGATTAACAAAACTATATAACAAATCATGTCTAATGAAGAACGTAATATCGTTTGAAAACAATATACAAAGCCTGAATCTAATACAATACTAATAATTACTCGTTTTCTAGTACGCAGGCTATCTGCTCCCGGTCAAAATTGGCACCGCATAAAATAACAACGCTAGTTTTACCAGCAATCGCGCTATCTGCCTGATACGCTGCAAAAGCCAACCCGGCCGAACCTTCCACTAGCATTTTTTCCTTCCATGCAAGCGTTCGAATACCGTCTGCGATCTGATCTTCTGAACACTCAATAAGATCATCAATTACTTCTGTTGCCAGAGGAAGGGTAATTGATCCATCGTCAACACCACCTGCACAACCATCGGCTAGCGTATCAAAATGAGTCACTTCTACGATTCTTCCAGATCGGATACTAGTAGCCAGAGCGGCGGAATTAACCGCGCTAACACCAACAACTCGTGTCGAAGGGGAAAATGCTTTCAACACACAACCCACTCCAGAAACCAATCCCCCACCACCCATCGAAACATAAACGGTATCAAATTGTGGGACTTGCTCCAAAAGCTCCAAAGCTATAGTCCCTTGACCCGCAATCACGGTCTGATCGTTATAGGGTGGAACATAGACTTTGTCACTTTCCTGAGCGAGCTTTCGAGCGTGTCTCTCTGTTAGTCCCACATCGTTAGAATAGAGGATAGTATCAACACCTAGTGCACGGATAAGTTCCAGTTTCTCCCGAGCAACAGTTTCCGGTAATACGATAGTTAATGTATGCCCTGTCATTTGAGCTGCCGTTGCGAGTGCCAGCCCATGGTTGCCGGAAGAAGCAGTAATAATTGGTGTATCTGTTGAAAGTGACGTTAACTTCGAAAGCGCGCCACGAAATTTGAAGGAACCAGTTTGCTGAAAATTCTCAGCTTTTAATAACAACTTGGTCCCTTTCTCAAAACTAGTACGAGAAGTAATACACGGTGTAGCCCGCAAGAATGGACTGATACGACGCCGAGCAGCTACAGATAAAGCTGCTTGTTGTAAGACGGCATGGGAAGGTTTCATATTAACTCACATCAATTTAGATATAACTAGTATATGCCATTTTAGGCTCAGCCTATTTACTATTAACGGCCCTCCTTAAAATGAAAACCGAATTGGCAAACTCAAGTAAATATTGTTGCGTAGCTTCTCTATGAATTACATTTCAGGTATTCTTTCTAACCGTACAACTCTTAGTTGAAAAGCAAAAATTGGTACAGAAGTTTACGCGCAAACTTGCAGCTATCCTGTCCGCCGATGTGGTTGGATATTCCCGGCTGATTCGAGCCGACGAGGAAGGCACTCTATTAGCGCTTCAAGTTTTACGCAAGGAGGTAATAGATCCTAAGATCACTCAGCATCGCGGCCGTATCGTTAAACTTATGGGCGATGGTATTTTAGTAGAATTTACCAGTGTGGTTGATGCCGTGGCGTGCGGTGCAGAAATACAGCAGGCAATTAGAACGCACAATATCGCTGGACCCGAGATTATATTTCGGATGGGTATCAATTTGGGTGACGTGATCATCGACGGAGATGATATTCAGGGTGATGGTATCAATGTGGCGGCACGTCTAGAGGCTCTGTCGGAACCGGGCGGCATGTGTATTTCCAAAGCTGTGCACGAGCAAGTACGCGACCGACTTAATTTGAAGTTTGAGAGCATGGGAGCGCAACAAGTCAAGAATATTGATCGGGCAGTTCAGGCATGGAAGTGGTACGCATCGCAGCGTAATTTCGGTGATGATTTTAAACCGAATTTCAAAAACGCCGCTATGCTTGCACAAGACAGACCATCAATTGCTGTACTACCTTTCAATAATATGTCGTCTGACTCAGAGCAGGAATATTTCGCTGATGGCGTGGTGGAAGAAATTATCACCTCCCTAGCGAAATCATCCTGGCTGTTTGTTATCGCACGTAATTCTAGCTTTATCTACAAAGGCCGGGCAGTCGATATAAAAACTGTCGGTCAGGAACTTGGTGTTCGTTATGTACTGGAAGGTAGTATTCGTAAAGCCAAAGACAAAATCCGTCTTACTGGCCAGCTAATCGATGCCACCACCGGCACCCACTTATGGGCCGATCGCTACGATGGCAGTCTTGAAGACATATTCGAACTTCAGGACAAGATTACATCGAGCGTAGTTGGTGCGATCTCGCCCAAACTTGAAGCCGCTGAAATCGAGCGGACCAAGCATAAGCCAACTAGCAGCCTGGATGCCTACGACTGTTATCTACGCGGTATGGCCGCGATGCACAAATGGTCCGCTGCGGGGCTTATAGAAGCGACAAGTTACTTTTATCGGGCCATCGAAATCGATTCAGGTTATGGCATAGCTTATGCCATGGCAGCGCGTTGCCTGAACATCCGTTTAGTAACAATTCCTCTGGAATTTAGTCATAGAGACATTACCGAAGCCAGTAGACTTTGCGGAATAGCAGCAGATCTTGGTCGCAATGATGCCCTCGCACTGTGCATGGCAGGTGTAACACTCGGATTTGCTGTGCGCGATGTACATGGTAGGGCTGCGCTGACCACTCGGGCGTTGACTCTCAATCCAAACCTTGCGGCAGCATGGTTGAGCAACGGTTGGCTGCAGCAGTGGCTAGGATATCCTGAGATAGCAATAGAACACATTGGCCGTTCGATAGAACTAAGCCCACAAGACCCGGCAATATTCCAGATGCAATCAGCCATGTCGGCGGCTTATTTTACGGCAGACAATGATCTTCTAGCGTTGTCGTGGGCGGAGAAGGCTCTGTACGACAGAACCAATCATTTCCCTGCACTTACCCACGCTTTAGTCAGCGCAGCCCATCTAGGATTGCAAGCTAAGACCGACGAATTCAGGAATCGGATACTACGATTATTCCCAGAAATAAGACTGAAAAACCTAGCGCATATGATTCCTTATCAACTGCAAGAGCACCAGGCGAGGTTTTTGAGTGGATTACAAAAGGCGAAGTTTCCGGAGTAGAAGCTAAATACAAGTCGAAAATTTTACCGCCAATGTAGATAGATCAATTTAAGGAGAAAAACACGATAGTTACCCATCGCCCCGGATAATTAAGCTTTATCGAATATTGGCGCAGCACCAATCTTGCCGCCAACATGACGTACATTGCCAGTCATATCAGCTAGCCAGAGCCGCATGCTTTTCAAACAATTCACGCGGACCTGAACAGACTAAAATCGCACGACTTTCCAACACATCTGCTGGATACGATAAAATTTGCCCGTCAAGATAATTTACGTCTAAAGTTTCTAGCCAGGCATCCATCTCGCGGAGTTCAGAAGACATGATAGTGCTTAGTTGAAGCACTATCAGATACACACCAAATGGAAACCGGTTGTTGCCAACAACTTTTTACAACCGACTTCCTCGAACAACATCCGTTGATTTGGCTTTTTTTCGCACCGAAATCTACTCTTTTCTTGATCTCGATCAATTTAGAAAACGCCGCAAAGAGTAAAATTACTGCATCTAAGATAACTGTTATAGAGGCAGATGGTGGCAATAGCACGACATGGTTTATCAATTGGTATTGAACGAATTCACGGTCAATTGTTTCTCACACTAAAGGTTGTTGGCAAGCTATTACATAGCGATTATAGCGTCATAGCACCGATGATTGAATCAGCGTTGCAAGGTGTAGATAATCCGAAAATTAAAGTATTTATCGATTGCGTAGAGCTTGAAGGCTGGGAAGTACGTGCGGCTTGGGATGACTTCAAATTAGGCTTAAAGCACGGAGGTAAGTTTACTCACGTTGCTATTTTAGGCAATAAGAGATGGCAAAAACTAGGAGCAAAAATCGGCGCTTGGTTTATCGCAACTGACGTTAGATATTTCGAGAATATCGACGATGCCTTGCAATGGTTGCAGGAATCAGAAAAAGAAGATTAATCGTATCGCACGACACTCGGCTGATTGTCAATTATCAATTGAGTTCTACTGACACTATGCTTTTTTAACTTTCGCTTAGCATAGGCAGTAGATAAGCATTCAGCTGTTATCCTGTTGTTGGAGATATTTCTCAATTAGCTCAGCAGGCACAGCGCCTGCTTGTTTTACCGCCAAAGAACCATCCGGTGAATACACTAAAAAACTTGGTGTTCCAATCCAGTCCGAATGAGTAGACTCTTTGTAAAATTTAATAACGTCGTGCAATTCGCCAATCAGATTTTTAAAGTTAACACGATGTCGATAAATAAATTCGTTAGCCGTCTTTAGTTTTCCAATACCATCGGTAGTTAGCCCCAGCACAACCGCAGTACTTGCCTGATTTCTCTCATGGAATGCGACATATTGCTGAACTTCACTATTACAAATAGAGCAATCGGATGCCCAGATCATTAAAATAAGCCATTTTCCCTTTTGATGGTGATCAAACACCGACTCCATGACGCCACTTTCAACGTTACGAAACCTTGATTCGCTAATAGCAACTGGACTGGCAAAAACAATTGAGACAACTACAACCAAATAGAAATAACGTAACATTTTGTACTTGTCTTCAATTTAAGTTCGCTCATAACTTATCGAACAGCGCTGACCAACCCACCAGGCGGGTCAGCGTTTCAACCACTTTATGGCTTGATGTATGAATATCCCATAGCCTGTAGTTTGGCGACTTCAGCCACACCACTGGGGACTATGTCCCCCTCATCAACGTCATATAAATCGGCAATATAATCAACCTTTCGACCGTTCAGCGTATTTGCACAAACATTAAAGTTAACTCCTTGGTTTTTAAGACCTGATATCTTCGCCGTCATATCATCAGTAGCATTCGCATGTTTAAATTTAGGAACCTTAGTCAGAGAATCAGGTTCCAATAATAATGCTAGTCCGTTACCGTGTAATACTACTTTTAGTTCAAGATTTTCAGCTCCTACAGCATTAATATGGTTTTGAATATTTCTAAGAGCACCCGTCTGCTTCTTAGGATTATCGTAATTTATGTGATAGACCACTTTTTGTTTAGCATAATCGCCTGCAAGTGCCGAACCGGAAAAAAGAACTCCAGCTCCAAATACAAATAATGTTATCAGCGACAATATTTTCTTCATGATATTTCCTCGATAGTTCAGTGGAAGGTAACAGTCTACTCCCAAGATTTATTAGAAACAACATAAAATAGCCTGCTAAAAACTACTTGGGACACGATAACCATTTTCTGATTAACATCTATATAGGCTTATAACCTATTTGACAAAATTTATAGTTACTATCAACATGTATAGTTACTTGCAATAAGTTATTCCATAAGTGGAAAAAATATTAATATTTCTCGGTAATTTCCAAGTTATTTCCTTACAAATTGACAATTTTTTGGGCGTAATATCTGTCTACTTTTGGACTTTCTATAAATATCACTGCTTTGTTAGTACAAAAAGGAAACTCGAATGTCGATAAATCATAATCATAAATATCTGATATTAATCACACCATTCCAAAGTTTTTTGATCCTCGATACAGTAGAAGTGGACCCCATAAGTTGGACAGAGCAAGGATGACGTAAGGGCGTTCCTCCATTATTCTATGGGGAATGTAAATGAGAAGGAAAAGACGATTGCACAAGCCAGAATTCAAGGCCAAAGTTGCTT
>CAJQKF010000099.1 GCA_905478855.1 uncultured Gammaproteobacteria bacterium | reverse complement strand
GGGTTTGTAATTGGTCGCAGCTTTGTTGCAACACTTGCTGACGAAAGCTCATCATATCGTTTTGTAACCAAAACGATCGCATTTTGGTTACGAAGGGTTTGGCGACTGCTACCTTCTGCTTGGTTGTGGCTGATCCTGCCCATCCTCGGTTCGGTGTATTTGAATGAAAGCGGTGCTTTTCGCTCAACCTATGGAAACCTCCATGCCGCATTGTTTGCTATCTTGAATTTAGCCAATGTACATTCCCATATATACTCAATGCCCAGCTTGTTTGAATTAGCAAGTAAAGGACATATTTTGTTTGTTCATTGGTCCCTCTCTCTGGAGGAACAGTTTTATCTTTTACTGCCATTTATAGTATTTTTTAGCGGCCGTCGTCTATCTCTTATTCTAGCGATTCTGATTACTATTCAATTGATGTCCGACAAGTTTACATTTGACTATGTGATGTTTCGCACTGATGGACTATTTCTTGGCGTATTATTATCCCGAACAACAGGGACCGCCTGGACAAACCCACTGGCCGACTTCTTCAACGCTTGCTTGCGTAAGCTGAAATACTTCTCATTGATTTGCCGTTGCCGGCAAAACTCCGATGCGATTAACCCGCTACCTTGCTGCTCCAACACTAACGCTTGCCAATCCGCTTTACTTCGCCTCTTCATCATCAATACCTCTATAAAAATCTTACCGTAGCGGCTTTGATGAGACTTTTATAGACTGTCGTTTACTCGGCGCTTACGTTCAATTGTAGGAATTTTAGCCCTCGTCTTTCGTAAAACTTTCAAAAATTAAATTTTTGGATTTTGGCCTAACTACGATAAAACTATATGACTTTAATCCCATTTACAAAATATTAAGTTATATGGGAAATGAATCCTGTTCAACGACAGTGCGTAGGTGTCTTGAAATAGGGTTTGGCACCATAATGAGGGACAGTGTCCATTACCTTTTTAGATATCGGTTTAATTCTTAAAAATGCCTTCATTACAATATATTTCAAACTACCCACAGCATATAAAGGATCGGGCTCTAAAATTAGTCGAAGACAATAAACTCCAAAAATATTTACTGAATAAATACCCTACAATACATGAGTATGTGAATGATAAATCGCTGAGAGACTTTACCCTATCGATTAAAAACCGGCACATTAAGAAATCTGCGCCACTTAGTCTTGTAAGCTACGATCCGAAAATCCATGTGATTAATAATGCTCTAGGCATGCACTCATATGTTTCCCGCGTGCAAGGAAACAAACTCAAGAGTAAAAACGAGATTAGAATTAGTGAAGTATTCAGGAAATCTCCCGAACCCTTTTTAAGCATGATTGTCGTTCACGAACTTGCACACTTGAAAGAAAAGGAACACAGTAAAGCATTCTATAATCTGTGTCGCCATATGCTGAGTAACTACCATCAACTTGAGCTTGATATGCGTCTATATTTAACCGAGCTCGAGTTGAACGGCGAAATATACTAAGCCCAAAGCCACGAGGTGGCTACTGGCGTTGTTCATATATCCAACCACTTTACTATTTCCCCTTCAAATTCACCCGCGATTAGCGTGTATCGCGGAAGATAACTCATCCAACAACGTTTTGACATGAACTAAATCAGTAGTATCAAAACCTTCTGAAAACCACATATAGAGAGGCTTTAACAAATCTCGTGCGTCACCGCTTTTTCCAAGCGTTCTCCAGTATCGGGCTAGACTCGTTGCAGTTCTTACCTGCAACCACCGAGCCTCTTGGTCACGAGCAATACTTAAGGCGTGTTTGTAGGTGTTTTCAATAACTTCAGTGCGGGCTCCAGTATGCTCCAATAGCAAGCCCCTTAATCTTACTGTTTCGGCAAGCCAACGTGTCTCATTAGACTGCTCGATAAGAGATTCCGCTTCATCCAGCACAACGAGCGCCTGGTCAGTAAGATTATCACGCAGCAATGCATCGGCAAGCAATGCCAAGAAATAAGGACGCCGCATACCAGTGCCGGTAGATTGCCAGTCTTTTAACCCTTTACGAATTTGATCAACACCTTGTTCGCAGTCGCCCTCAGCCGCAGTTGCCCAGCCCTTCAAAACTGCAGCCTGTGCTCGAAAACTTTCAAAACCATGGGATTCACACATAGTGATGGTAATTTGCGCGCTAGAAAGTACTAAATCGGCCTCTTGTCGGTATTGATGGATTTGCGCTTTAAAGTAGTGAGCCATGGCTAGAGTAAATGGATGAGATAATTGTTTTGCCAACGACAAACCTTCCTCTGCGCTTTTCACAGCCTGATCTGCAAACCCCATCAAGCAAAGCGCTTCTGATGCGGTTGTTTTTGCGCAAACACCCGGGTCATGACCGCCATAGTTAAAAGCATGATTCCTATGTTTGTCAATATCATAAAGTGAGTCGCCTTGCAGCGTATGGAAACGTGATTTCGAATTATTGCCAATGAACAACTGTGTCGTCCAGGCAGCATGATGTGCTTGCAGTCGATGATCTAAATTTCTATTTTGCTGCTCAGCCAATGACAAAACCTCCTCACTTAACAATTGCGCTTGTTCGATCTGCCCTCGTTGCTGATACACCAACCATAAACCCTAGGTCGCCTTAAAGGACAGAGTGGCGTCATTAATAAATCCACAAAGCTGCTTAGCACGTGAATACACTTCCTCAGCCTCAGGCGATGCTAGACCTTTTATTGACATTAATGTTGGTCCGAGGGCTAGGCAGATATTCAGTTCCTGAGCATCTCTCTCTGCACTTTCAGATTGCTTAAGTAATAGCGACAGTCCACTGGTTAGATGCGCTATCGCCTCTAGGTTAGCAGAGTGCTCTATTGCCCTTTGGCCTGCTTTGTACCAGTAAATTGCGGCATTTTCCAATGATCCTGCTTCAGCATAGTGATGTGCCAGTAACTCTGGTTGGGTCAGAATGATCTCAGAAAATCTATGCTCGATTAACTTCGCTACTTGTCGATGTAATTTTTGGCGTGTTCGTTTAAGCAGTGATTGATATGCAGCGTCCTGCACAAGTACATGCTTAAACGTATAAATTTTGTCCGGAGCAATGCCATGCTGAAACACAAGCTCGGAACTCAACATTTGTTCCACAGTATCGATCATTTTTTGCTCGGGCCAATCCAGCAAAATAGTCAACAAATCGTGTCTGAAATCTCTACCAATAATGGCGCCAATCTGTAAAATTTCTCTAACATCACCTAGTCGATCCAAACGTGCCGTTAACGACGCCTGTAACGACTCGGGTATATCTGTTTGACTAACCGCGGCCCCAGCTTCCTCAATTGTCCGTGTAAGCTCTTCTATATATAGCGGAACCCCGTCGCTACGGGATATGATCTGACCAATAACATCATCCTTAATAGCCACCTTTCCTGCTCCTTCGATAATTTTCCTACCTTGAGACCGACTTAATCGATTTAGCGTTATGGAGGTAAGATGGGAAATAGGTGTTATAGGACGTGAATTGCTTGTACGGTATGTACTTAAAATCAGAACAGCCGTATCACTAATGCATGAAGACAACTGCTCCAAAAACTCCCTCGTAGTTGGATCGATCCAGTGTGTATCTTCAAACACGATAAGTATTGGTCGATCATTTACCAGACTCAAGACCTGATTCATCAGTGCTTCGGAAATGCGTAATCGAAGTTGTTCCGGCGTTAAGTCAAGTTTGCCATAACGTTTATCTCCTGACAGAGACATTAAAGCCGCGAAAATAGGTGCGTAGATTTCTACATCTTGTCCCAAATGAGATAGAAGTGATTCTAGTTTATCTAATCGTGTTTCAATAGTATCGCTGTGCGTGAATCTAGCAGCACCTTCAAGTCTTTGTATGATCGGAAAGTAAGCACTGTTTATGTGGTGCGGTGAACACTGATAATGCAGCCAGTATTTTGGTGAATCGCTGATGCTGTCAAATAAGGCCTGAATCAACCGCGACTTACCGATGCCAGCTTCTCCGCACAGTTCGACTGTTTGACCTTCTCTTCCTTTCGTTAGAGACCATCTATCCAACAGCAGACCAAGCTCATGTTCACGGCCAACGAGCGGCGCAAGGCTTAATGGACGCGTCATTTTAAAACGACTTGTTATCTCGTTCTCGCCAGAAACACTCCATACCGATACGGGCATCGAAAAACCTTTAAGCCGATGCTTTCCAATATTTTCTAGTTCAAAAGCCGTTCCAATCAGTCTTACTGTATTGGCGTCTATAACAATCTGATTGCTATCAGCAAGGTCTTGCAAACGCGCCGCGAGATTTGGCGTTTCCCCTGTAACAGCTTCCGTATCACGACCAGATTCTCCAACTAGGTCGCCAATTACAACTTGCCCAGTCGCGATTCCCACACGCGACGACAGTTTTTGATTAATGTCACAAGTTAACTCTGCAACCGCACCAATTGCGGAAAGACCCGCACGAATCGCGCGATCCGCTTGGTCTTCAAATGCTGTTGGCCAACCAAAATAAACTAGGATTCCATCACCCAAGTATTTAGCAACATGTCCTTCAAATCTTACTACTGCGCCCGTAACAGCTTCCTGATACGCACGCAAAACATCTCGCAGTGCCTCCGCATCAAGACGCTGAGACAACCCCGTTGAATCAACAAGATCACAAAACATAATGGTTATTTGGCGATGCTCAGCCTCAATAACTTTGCTTGGGGTCAGCGCGTTGTTTAGTATTGTCCCCTCATCTAAAATATCATTATTTTTAGATAGCGTTTTTATTGCTTCTAATAAGACACGCCGATGACCTACAGATAAAACTCCAATTTCTTTTAAGTCGTCGCTCGTTAGCTGAGAAAGAAGCGCTAAGTTGATATCATTCTGCTCAAAGCTAATACTGTATTGAGCAAGATTCAGACTAGTCAACCATTCAGTAATATTTTGCATAGTGGGGTATTCTTTCTTCACTTAAAAACATACTTTAGGGGCTCAACAAATTAAAATCAGTTTTTAGCAAACGAGCCAAATTAAACCTTCGCGCAAAAAAATTATTAATCTGAGGAGTCTATCAGCAAAACTGATTTTTATCTGGAGTTACATTTAAAGGTAATATAATCAAAGCCAAAGTAGAAACGTTTAGATACTATTCTGTCACGTGAAAAAATATGTATATCTCGTATATTTGACACCATAACTTCTATCATCAGGAGTAATCTTACGGAAATACAGGATTCTAGATACCAATGTTAATTCCCCCAAAACCATCACCATCAAAGGATTTATAGGTGAAAATTTTCTACTATATCCAAACCACTATGTGCTCTATGCACTTGAAGTTAGGAGAGAGATTAACAATTCGGGGGACAGAATCGTAACTATCCCATTTGAAGAATAACGTGATGAACCCTGTTCCTATCCCACTTTTTGCGTTGGAAATAAATCGTTATCGACAGCTCAAAAGGGACATAGTAGACTTTATGCTCTTATTCTGGTTTTGCGTATACCGTTCAATAATTATATTGAAATTTGATTTAATAATAATCGTTACAAATAAACCCAACAAAGCTAAGGAGATTTATATGAACTTATCCAAGAGCCGTTTTTTTCGGCCTTTAATTACAACCGCAATTGTTACCATGTTTTCGGTATCAGGTGCTGCACATGCCGATAGTGATTCACCTATAAAAATTCCCCTGAAAAACTGGTCAAGTCAACTTGTGATGGCTCATGTTATCGGCGGAATGTTCGAGAGTATGGGCAGTAATGTGGAATATGTTCCAGTTGATAACCAAGCTGTTTTCGAAGCAGTGCGCAACGGTGATGTAACACTCGTGCACGAAGTTTGGCAGTCTACTATGCAAAATGCATACTACAACGCAATGGAAAAAGGCGGTTTGATTGACGCCGGAACTCATGCGGCGGCAACCTTAGAGGAAATGGGTGTACCAAACTGGGTTATTGAAAAAGATTTATGCCCGGGCCTACCAAGTTGGGAAGCACTTAAAGATTGTCATGAAGTATTTGCAACTCCGGACTCCGGTGGTAAAGGCCGTTGGTTAGAAGGACCACAAAACTGGCACGGCGATGTTATGCCAAACAGAGTGAAAGGATTAGGACTCGATGATAAATGGGTAGTTAAATTTGCAGGTGGTGCTGATGCATTATGGACGGAGCTTAAATCGGCTGAAAAAGAAGGACGCGGTACTGTTATTTTCAACTGGTCGCCCAACTTTACTGATGCTTCAGGCTTCACCTTTATTGAGTTTCCTCCCTACTTTGATGGCTGCCGACTTGTAGATGGCGGCACTCTGGAAACAACCGGATGTGGCTCACCTCCAGGATGGTTGAAGAAAGGTGCTAATTATAAGTTCCCCAAAACCCATCCTAAGGCCTATGCGGCATTTTCAAAGCTATCGTTTACCACACCTCAAATCGGACAAATGGCAGCATTGGTTGACGTTGATGGGATGACTCACGAAGACGCTGGAAAAAAATGGTTAGCAGATAACGAAGACGTATGGAAACCATGGACTGTATCTGTATTAGGAGCCGGGCATTAATTAAACCCCAACTCTAATAATAGATGTTCTTAGCATCTATTGTGCAATCAATAAACAGAGTGTTCCTCTAGCGGGAATACTCTGTTTTGGTTTGAGCATTAGATTTTCCATCTCGAGAAAATAAAGAACAACGAAAACGTGATGAATTATTTCGCACTCTCTACGTTAATAACGCTCAACTATTTACCGCTCATAAAACGAATGTTTTTGCAGATCTCACCTCGCTGCTCCCAATATGCTTTATACTCCTATCGCTTTTTACGTTGTGTCAATCATAGGCAGGTTTACTTGATTGAAATACGGGAGTCATTTCAATGAGCATATGTTTCCAACCCATTGAGAATTGTTCGAAAACCCAGCCCTTTGCTGAATGCATAGGCATTGACCTTGCAACTAAGTTTGACGAGTACACAATATCTGTATTGAAAAACGGCCTACTTAAGCATGGACTGCTGTTATTTCGAAATCAAAAAAACTTAACTCCAGAAAAGGAAGTAGTATTTAATCGCGCGTTTGGTTGGCATGACCCAACACAAGAAGAATTCCTGTTTGGCTTTGGTGCCCCTACTCTGGAGCACAAAGTCAGTGGCGGCGCTCAAATACCCGAGTTCCCCCAGGTTTCAGTATTGGGAAATGCCTTTCTGGATAACTATCATGGAATACGTAATACTCGCCTGAAACCCGTTCTAGGATTTACCTTTTCTGCTTGGCATGCGGACGGCTTGCACGACATGCTTGACGGTATGCCAGAATTAACCACTATGTATAACCCCACAGGTTGGCAAACCTCCAGTGGAGGAGCAACCTATTTCACATCGGGAGTAGAAGCTATTCAGCGCATGGATTCAGAATTATATAGAGAGCTTAGTTGCTGCACCGTAGCTTATATGCGAGCACCTAATGATACCTATCCTGATGAAACTCGACGCGTTACTGCAAGCCCTTCTTTTATGACGGATGAAGGTACTCGTCGTATTGGCTTTGGCGCAGATCCCGATAATCCTAATGCAGGCATTACCAATTTCAAACTCAAGATGGAACACGCCGATAATGGCGGTCGGCACCCTGCTATTCGTGCTCATCCACAAACGGGCCAGGCGAGTTTGTATATAACACCGGGAAAAGCAGTCTATCTTCTTGATACTAAAACCGGCGTTGTAAGGCACGGCATAGACGATACTGCGCGGCTATTGTCCCAGGCTTTGAAGCCCAGCGCCGAACCCGGTGTGCGCTATGAACACCAATGGAGTGAAGGAGATTTCGTTGCATGGCTAAACACACTTGTTCTGCACAGCGCTTCAGATCCCGATCACATTGAAGGCCAGCGATTGATGCACAGAGTTCGACTTTCAACACCTAAACGTCATCATTCTTCTTGACACTAAACCTTCCTGACAGTGCCGGAAAATATATACTCGTCCTTCAACGGGGCGGCTACGATAAATTATCCTGCAGCCTCAATATACCAATTATTTCTAAGGGATCTAACTCTATCGTTAATTTTAAGCGTTCTCAAGAAATTCCGAAATAGTAATTTACAGATCACTGCATCAAGTATGAAACAGCTAGCTGTCGTTAAACAACATACTGTCTCGCCTAAAACCCTGACGTTTCTAATATCGCCGATGAGGATCGAAAACGCGATGAGCGCAGTGGGAATATATTAAATCTCTCAGTTTTAGACGTCGCGACAAGATCATTGACGATCGCACCAACCGCTGGCGCGTGCATGAGCCCCGTGCCAGAAAAACCAGCCGCTGTTATGAATCCGGGTGCGGTTAGTTCAATCACAGGTAAATAATCTGGGGTTCCCGGATACAACCCTGCCCACCCCGCAATAATTTTGCTATTCGGCTTGGTTAAGCCAAATGATCTTGATACTGTGGCTCTAACTTTATCAGCCCAAACTTTTGAGTACTCCCTTGCATAAAACGATGGATCACATATGTCATTTCTTCCTAAGAAACCGCCAACCAAAACACGGCCTTGGCCATCGGGGCGAAGATGAACCTGATTATCAAAATCTATCAACCAAGGTGTATCTTCAGGTACGGGGATGCGTGGATTTAGGATGAGCAACTCATGTCGACGTGAACAAAACGGAATAGAAACTGAAGCATAACTAGAAATTACACCTGCATCTGCACCACCAGCATTAATAACCGTTTTAGATGCAAAGTTACCGATTGACGTGCGAACTCCTTCTATGGTGCCTCCCTCCCATAATAAACCATCAACCCGAACACCCGAATAAAGCTTAACACCATTTCGTTGTGCGCCATTTTGATACCCTTGAATAACACTGTGATCATCCAGATAACCACCTTCCGAGCAAAATAAGTTTGAGGCAAAGTGTTTACCATTAATATGCGACCACTTTTGCTTTACCCTCGTTGCATCTAAAATAATAGAAGGGCAATTGAAATCAGAATGCCATTTCAATTGATTTTCAAAAGTTTGTTTTATCTTTTGTTCCGACGACATAAACAAATGTCCAATCTCCCGATATCGGGGGTCAATACCGAATAAGCTTTCAAATGAATTCCAAACAGGAAGACTCATTTGTGTCAGTGCAACGTTAATTTTTGAATTGTGCGCTAGGCGGATACCACCACCAGTTTTTGTAGACTGTCCTGCTCCAGGAAGATGTTTCTCAACAATACATACCGTAGCTCCAGCTTGACTTAGTTCGTACGCACAAGCGAGTCCAATAATGCCTGCGCCAATAATAATGACATCGTAGGTCTTCTGCGTCATGTTGCTAAATTTCTCACTGCGGTGCCTGTATTGCACATTCGCTTCTACGTAATAGATGGTTTACTACGACTCTGATAGTAGCCGGTCAGTAATAATTTTAACTCGCTTATTACCTCATCGTTATAAGTTGAAGAATCAGATAATGCTAAATCCTGGAGCGCACCAAATGCTTCGCCAATACATGTCATGGATACATTGAGTTGTTGGGGGTTTAAATTAATTCCCCAAGCACACAGAAACGGTTTCATCGCGGCGCCAATTTCAGTGTTACTGCGCCGATATATTTCATGTAATTCAGGGACGACAATAAGTGCACGTTGAAGTTGCACAAGTGCGCGATCATCTTTCGTGCCTTCTGTCAATGCATCCACTAACCCATCACACACAATCTTTATAGAAGATGATGTTGGTGTATTCACCAAATAAATGCAGATCAGATCCGATTGCTTTTTGCTGAAGTTTCGCGCCAATTCCGACAAAATTTGATATTTATCAGAAAAATGCTTGTACAACGTTGCAATATTTACTCCGGCAGCTTTAGCGATTTGATTGGTGCTAATTTTCTCCAGCCCGCTTACTTCTAAGAGCTCAAGGGTCGCCAATAAGATCGACTCCCTAGCTTGCCTAGATCTTTCTTGTTTTGGTTTATAACTGGTTTCTATCTGTGACATAGATCTCTAAATTGTACTTCTGCATTTTTATTCATTGACATTTATCCCATAAACAATTAAAAAGCAAGTACTTACTTTTTAAGGGAGAGAAGATTGACTATTCAAATAGATGCTTATAACGCATACAAACAATCCAAAGTATACAACTCACCTGGGGCAGCGTTATTAACCTATATTGGTGCTTTTGAGTCACTTGATGAGAAATGTATAGCGACACTAACAGGAGATGGGGTATTGATAGAAGTACCACTGTTAAAACCCAATCGATTCTTTGGCTATTCAGAAATAGAACGTGGGCATAAGGCCGCATTCAATTCCATTGAAAATACCTCATTCTGCATTGATGACGAGGTTGCAGAAAATGACGACGCTGCAATTTTCTTAGGAAGAGTAAAAGTTACTCGAATCAACGGTAATGTAGATCTTCATGATGTAGGTATCGTCGCTCAATTAACCGACGATAAATTAAGTCGAATTAGCCTTTATTTTAACTCGAGAAATATTCGTCGTTGGTCAGACGAATCAATACTTTAAAACTTACGAGGCGAATAATGAATCCTAAAGAAGCTTTTGAAGAATATTGTACGGCATGGGCAAACCATGACCACATTGCACTAGCAGAATTATTCACCGAAGACGGAGTATTTGAAGCATCAACCCTTAATGCACCTATAGTAGGGCAAGAAAACTTACGCAAGCAACTAAGAATTATTTCAAATTCACACTCCGATATTAAAACAGAAACCAGAATTGCTATAGAAACTAAAACCGGTGCCTATTTCGAAGGTACCTATATGGCAAAGATAATAGGGACAGGTGGTCGAGTTGACGGAGCACCCACTCGTGCTGATTTTCGATATGTAGCATCTATCGAGATGAAAGACGGAAAAATTCAGCGGCTGCATGAAATATACGATTCTCGACCGTTTTATGCAGACGAACGGCCGCGAATGTTTCCCATGAATCGTTTAAGCCCTTATTGGCAAGGTACCGTAGATGCGAATTGCACGGAATACAGTGTCTACAACAATATGTACTTTCCAATGGTTTATAGCCGTGCACCGTACGAAGACTATGCTGCATTACTTGAGGGCGTAACACTTTGGGATGTCGGTTTAGAACGACAAACACAATTGAAAGGCAAAGATGCATTGCGCTTTCTAGATTATCTGTCTTGTCGGGATATGTCCAATATGAAAGTTGGTGATTGCCGCTATACCCTGCTTTGCGACGAAGAAGGGATTGTTCTTTGTGACCCTGTGGTTTTAATACCTGAGGAAGATACTGTTTGGTTATCTCATGGAAATACAGATGTCACCCTATGGGCTCGGGGAATTGCAATGAGCTCAAATTGGGTTGTTCAAGTATCCGAGCCCGACGTGGCGCCTTTACAGGTTCAAGGACCAAAATCAATTCATGTTATGAATGAAATATGCGCAGAGCCGATAGATGAACTAAAAAACTATAAATGTAAAATTACCGAAGTGGCCGGTCAAAAAGCAGTTGTTTCTAGAACGGGCTGGAGTGGCGGTTTTGGCTATGAAATATATCCGTATAGCAGTGAAGGTGCGATGGAACTATGGAATGATGTATTAAACGCCGGAAAGCCCTACGGAATAAAAGTAACAGGGCCAATAGTACACCGTGCTGTAGAACGTGGCGTAACCGACACAGGTTACTATACCAACTCAGGCATGAATGCACTGGAAGAGGTCACTGCATCATTAGTTGAACTAGATGTTACATCAGACTTTATTGGCAAATCCGCGCTAAAGCAAATACAAAAAGACGGTGTGCGAAGACACTCTGTTGGTCTTTTTATAGAGGGTGAAGTACCACGACTAGAATGGAACTGGAAAGTTACTGGTCAAAACAAAGCAATCGGTGAAGTTCGTTGGGCGGTCCATTCCTTTGAACTTAATAGAAGCATTGGTATCGCTATAGTTGATGTTGCGATTAAACTTGGCGATATTGTTGCAATAGAACATGACAGGGGAGTTGTAAAAGCTGAAGTAACCACTATCCCCTTTGTTGGTCGTGGAACATAACAATGCACGTATTACTAGTAGTCGCGCATAATGTGTAGTGGGTCATTTACTCATGGGCTGCTTTATATCGATAAAATGTGTCTCGCGATAAGCCCATCATCTTGCAGGCTTTGGAGACATTTCCAAGTTCTTCGGCTAGGTTGAGTAAACCTACTTTATGTTTAATGACTTTTTCATTAGTATGAATCATGAGAGTTACCTTTAACGTTTTGTGTGATGTAAGCAATTACATCAAAACGGGTAACTCTCTTCTTTGCAACCTCTAATCATTGCAATGTGTCAGATTAGATCGAAACTTCTACAACTAATATGTGTTAACACCAAGCGACTTTGTCGTATCTTAATTACCAAGCGATTCTGTCGCACGTAACAACCAAGGGAAATTGACGGATCTACTTAATCAGTGATTCTCTGAATGTTTCAGTTTGACTATTTGGAGAGCGCAGAGGATGATTATTATGGATTCCAAGGCTCAACTCACCGTTGATGTGATAAGCAAGGTTGCAGGATCTAAGATATCGATTGTTAATGCCGCTAAGCTTCTCAATAAATCTAGAAGAACAATTGAACGTTACCTTCATCAGTATCAGAAGATCGGCATTCAATTTATTGCCAAAGACCATTACATAACCCACGTCAGAAAAATGCGTAAAATATATAAGCGACGTGATAGTTTTTAGGTGCAATATCTTCAGCAACTTATTGTCTCAGATTCGTTTCTAAGTGGCATAAACGGGGGTACGAATTTCTTTTTGAATTTACCATCAAAATACTCAGCCATTGAGATCAGTCGCAAACTATCGCAACAAGGTATAATTGCGCACCCTGTAAGTAGTTACTATCTAAAAAAACCGACTGACCCGACAACGAGAAATGGTCTTGTGCTAGGCTTCGCATGTGCGTCCCGCTCAAAGCTACAAAAGGCAGCTAACGTCATGTTAGATATATGAGTAGCTTCATTGACTTCCCAATAAGCTTTGTCAAAAAAACTAGCTAACATAAGTAAATCAAACAAATAAATAATTCACCAAAAAAGCACGTTTATATATTCCCAATATGAAGCAATCTGAACTAACTACGGAAAGACTTTTACTTAGGATCTTCGATTTTGATGATGCGGATGCCGTCTACCTAATGGCAAACAATTTCAATGTATCAAAAACAACCGTAAATATGCCGTATCCCTATGTGCCCGGAATGGCTGAGGATTGGATAAGTACCCATAATGATCTCTGGAGAACAAAAACAGGTGTAGTGTATGCAATCACTAAGCAAGATAACGGTCAACTAGTCGGTGCAATTGATCTGCTAAACATAGATAAGTCAACTGCGGCATTAGGGTACTGGATAGGTGAACCTTTTTGGGGGAACGGCTATTGCACTGAAGCGGCCCTATCATTAGTCCAATTTTCATTTACTAAAATGGGGTTGAAGAAAATAATAGGTGAACATCTAACAACGAATCCAGCATCAGGCAAGGTAATGAAGAAACTTGGTATGGATCATATAAGCTCAACACAGAAGTCTAATCGATATGGAAAGAATGTAGACATAGAAACCTATGAACTCCAAAATACTTTAAAATCATGAGTAAAAAAGGAAAAATTGCGTCCTGGAATAGTAGAAAAGGTTACGGATTCATCTCACCGACTAATGGTGGTGAACGCGTTTTTGTACACATTAAGGCCTTCAGTGGAAGACGCCACAAACCCGTGGTCGGACAATCTATCACCTATGCACTTTCCACAGATAAACACGGCCGAACCTGTGCGATAAACGCAATGCAAATAGGCGCGCAGTCTCAGCAAAAACTAAAGAAACAAAAGTTGACACCTACAATTATAATCGCTGTTGTGTTCCTGGTAATTGTTGGTGTAGCGGCATTCGTTTCAATTGTGGCATCGGTAATATTTCTTACTTACCTGGTTACTAGTTTAGTAACTTTTATTCTGTATGCCGTAGATAAATCTGCGGCCCAAAAAGGTAAATGGCGCACGCCAGAGAGCACTCTGCACCTTCTTTCACTTGCAGGCGGTTGGCCTGGCGCGCTAATAGCACAGGATAAGTTACGGCATAAAACCCAAAAACAGTCCTTTCAAGTCGTATTTTGGTTAACCGTCATTATTAATTTTGCTGCCTTTATATGGGCACTAACTCCTGGCGGAGAAACCACTTTAGAAAATTTGCTTTCGATGGCAGCATTATAAGGGGCAACCCAAGAAATACAGAAAGTTTGTGAATCATCATTTAAGTAAATTGATACAGCGCATGCATACTTATGAAATATAAAATAAAAAAACTGTACATAAGGAATCATATTATGATAACTCTGCATCGTGAACCGCTTCTTTCAAGCCCAATGAGCGTGGTTAGTATCCAGTAATGAATATCGTACTAATTGAACCGAAGAACAGAGACAATATTGCGACCGTATTGAGGAGCGGGAAAAACTTCGGCGTTAAGACAGTTTTTATTATAGGTGGAGCAATACGCGATAAGTATGGCGGAAATATTCACAAGTTTGAACATCAAATGGATACCCAAGACGGAACGTCATCACTCGCACTAATTTACTTCGAAAGCTTATCTGAATTTCTAAATCACTTACCCGCAAAAACTCATATTGTCGCTATAGAGCAAGGTATAGACTCAACATCTCTAGAAAATTTTGAACATCCGAAAAATGCTACGTACATTTTTGGGCGAGAGGCTAAGGGCATATTAAAAGACGAGATTGATTCAATAAAGAATTGCATTCACACGCTTCAAGAAGATATCCCGATCGAACACTTATCACACTCCACAAAAACAGTGCATTTTTCAATGGTGGAGATCAAGATAAAAGAATCCCTGAATCTTGGTGTCTGTGCTTCAATCGTTATGTACGACAGGCATTCGAAAGAAAAAACTTCTATAATTTGAATTAATTATTTACGTTAATGTTAAAAAATAACCTGCTTGTTACGAGAAGATCCATAAATGTTAGTAGCAACAACAATAACCTTTCATAACGCTCAAGAAAAAACAGCAAAAAACTAAATGAGTTCTAGCCTAAACTGTGATGATGTAGCGAAGACGCCTTCTAAAAAGGACGTAACAATACTCCGCTTACTGCTCGTAATCGCAACAATATTATTTAGTATTGGTATATTTACCCCGATGATTACAGTCTCAAAATTTGTAATCGTTACCAATTCATTCTCAATAGTATCGGGTGTACTAGAATTACTATCTAACGGTAATATAGTACTATTCTGTGTTGTCACTGGGTTTAGTATCGTTTTCCCAATTTTAAAAATCATTATGTTGTTCCTTCTTCTATCAACACAAAACCGCTCTACAACGCACACCAATCGTCACTTACATCTTATGCACGAGTACGGTCGTTGGGCGATGCTTGATGTTATGGTAGTAGCAGTGTTGATCGTGACAGTAAAACTTGGTGTCATAGCCAGTATCGATGTGCACTTAGGGCTGTTTATTTTCGGTGGTGCGGTATTCCTTATCATGTTGATTACTCGTAGAATCGTGAAGCTTTCCCAGCGCCAGTGAGTAATTCCATTGCGAACTCTATATTCAATCAGTTTAGCTGCATCCACTTGGCTCTCGGGCTAAAGGGTTTCAGTACAAAGGCACAGTTATAAGTTTGGGTCTTTTAACGCCTGTGTTTTTGTTGCCGAAAAAGCTTCTAGGGCTATCACCCGCGACTCCTTTATATCGATAATCGGCGCAGGATAATTAGTACCGACCGAAACACCTGCTGCCGAGAGCACGTCCGTTGGCGCGAGCCACGGTGCATGAATATGCTTTGATGATAATTTCGCTAACTCGGGCACGTAGCGGCGAATATAATCGCCAGCGCCATCAAACTTTTCACTTTGAGTGATTGGATTAAAGATTCTAAAAAAGGGTGCTGCATCAGCGCCACAACCCGCAATCCACTGCCAACTCGCACTATTGCTGGCTAAATCTGCATCAACTAAGCAATCCCAAAACCACTCCTCGCCCTTGTGCCAGTGAATTAGCAGGTTCTTAACCAAGAATGAGCCTACCACCATACGTACTCTATTATGCATATAACCCGTACTGTATAACTCCCGCATTCCAGCATCCACCAATGGATACCCGGTAAGCCCTTTTTTCCAAGCGGATAAGTGATACTCCTTATCAATAGCCCATGGAAATGAATTGAATCGTTGTTGTAAATTTACTCGAGGTAGGTGAGGAAAATGGAATAGTAGATAGTATGAAAACTCGCGCCATCCTAGTTCACTCAGGAAAGTATCTAAGCTCTTCTCATCGGTGACTACTCCACCCGCATTTATCGCACGATGCCAAGCTGTATTTGGCGAAATTTGTCCGAAATGTAAATAAGGAGATAGTCTAGAAACGTTTGCTTTATTCGGAAAATTCCTACCGTCTCGATAATCATTTAACTCGCTTAAAATAAACTCATCGAGTCGCTCATTTGCGGCTGTTTCGCTAATACGCCACCGCTCCCTCAACTGAATATCCCAATTAATAGAGGGCAGTAGCTCAAGTTGCTCTAGGGTAAGTGAGTCAGCGCTTAATTCGATCATCCCTAAAGACTCAGGAATCTGAAGAGGCTCGCGTGGACCAACATGGGACAGACACCCGCGACGGTAGTAAGGTGTATAAACCTTATACGGTGTACCATCTTTTTTAAGGATGTCCCAGGGTTCCCATAATAGCGAGGCATTAAAGCTTTTTACGTCTACACCCTGCTTTCGTAACTGCGTTTTTATCTCCGCATCACGCTTAATACGCCAGGGTTCGTAACAACGGTTCCATACAACGTCAGTCGAATTATGTGTTTGAATAAGAGTATTCAATATTTCTAATGGATTCCCTCTATACAAATGCAACCGCCCGTCAAGCGAGGAATTCAAATCAACAAGAGCATGATGAAGCCACCATCGACTGGCACCTCCTATGGCCCACTCACCGGCATTGTCATCGTCAAGTATATACACCGGAAGCACTTCACCACTATCACAGGCTGAATACAATGCGGGGTTGTCCGCCAGTCGCAAGTCCTGTCTAAACCAAACAATAGTCGGCGCAGACGTTGGTTGAGGTTTTTTCATTGTTGGCATCTTTACTTGTAGTGCGTTAGCGTTATGAGTCGATAAAAATCGACCCTTTTGGTGGATAGCAATAGCAGAAAATCACTGGTCTTTTGGCGTTATGAGTAAGTATCTATTATTGCCCCATGCCTATTAACATGGAATTTTGCAACCGTCATAGGCGAAGACATGGCCAGTATCTTCCGGCTTCAATCGCTGAATCAAGTTCCATAATTTTAGAGCCGAGTACTCTGGCGTAAACAAGGATAGATTACGACGATTTTTCGTAAACGGTTCTGATAATGAGGTATCTACGGTGCCGGGATGCAACCCAACTATAGATGCGTGTTTATGCGTACGCGCAACCTCTATGCTTGCTGTTTTTATCAACATATTCTGAGCAGCCTTCGACGCTCGATATCCATACCATCCACCAAGACGGTTATCGCTAATACTTCCTACCCGGGCAGACAAGCTTGCGAATACAGCCCAACTTTCCTTCTTTAACACAGGCACAAAATGTTTAAGCGCTAATCCGGTGCAAATACTATTCACAAAAAAGTATTCAGCCAACACCTCGGCATCAAGCGTACGAAGCGTTTTTTCTGGAAAAACGGCAGCTGAGTGAAGCAAGCCAACTGTACTGATTACAGCATCAGCGCCACCAAAGCGAATTATACTTTGCGCCGCATCCTGCAAAGATGGCTCGCTCTTAAAGTCAATCTCGATAGACTTAATGCGACCATTCCTGAAATCACCAGCCGTTCTACCCAACGCAAATACGGTATTCCTAGCATCACTTGAAATCAGCTCAGTTAACGCAGACCCAATCCCACCACTAACTCCAATTATTACAATATTCATGTAGTGATATCACATCATCTCAAATTATTCGGTTCATATGTATATACTTAACACATCATGCACCCATGCAATCTATCTTTTCTCTTCAGTTACGTACTGTGCGAGCAGATATGGTACGGTTCTTCTTCCCAGTTATTTTATAGTTGATTCCCCATGCCTGAAGGTCCCGAAATTCGTATAGCTGCCGATAAAGTTTTTGCTGCTATTGGCGTCAAACCCCTTGAAAAAGTCTGGTTCGAGTTTCCGCAACTTAAATGTTACGAACAAGAACTCGTTGGTCAGTCGGTAAAATCGATCGAAACACGTGGTAAAGCTATGCTCACTCACTTTAGCAATGAGCTTACCTTATATAGTCATAATCAATTATACGGACGATGGATTATTAAATCTCGCGGCTGTTTACCGAAGACAAATCGGGCCTTACGTCTTGCTCTACACAACAGTTCAAAATGTGCCCTGCTTTACAGCGCAACAGATATTGAAATTCATACTCCTCAAACGCTCAAGAACCACCCCTTTCTATGCAAACTTGGTCCAGACATACTTAACCCAGACTTAAGCGTGGAGGGAGTTTCAAACCGTTTACAAAGTAAACGATTCAAACGACGATCACTGGGGTCGATTTATCTCGACCAAACTTTCCTCGCAGGACTGGGTAACTATCTACGTTCGGAAATACTTCATGTTTCGGGTCGGAATCCGCATGAGAATCCGTGCAATCTAAACCCGAATCAACTGTATAACCTCTCATTACAAACACTAGAAATTTCAAAACGCTCCTACATAAAGAAAGGCGTTACCGTCGAGCCTAAAGCCGCTGCTATACTTAAAAGCAGCGGACAATCATACTCGCAGTATCGCTTTTGGGTATTCTCACGAGAACATAAGCCTTGTCGTGTATGCGCGAGCCCCGTTAAAAAAATTATTCACAGTGGGCGTAATTTATTTTATTGCGAATCATGTCAACCGCGTGAGGCGTAACATCACCCAACATAACTGAAACGCCATCTAGACTGAGTTGTTTGGTGCTCTACACTGCTTTTTTTATCCAAGCGGAACACCATGCTTCAGAAGCCACAACGTTATTCGGAAAAATAGCACAATCACCTACCGCAGTCTCTCCCTGAGAGACGTACAATTGACAGTTACTGCAATTTTGGTTGTCTGTCGCCGATACTGCGATGTAGCTAAGAGACTGTGCTGTTGTACTTTCGGGGTTTACCAGCTCTTTTGCAGATGCATTGGCACGCATACCTACTGACGACAACGGTAAAACGATGCTTGTAGCGGTAAGTATGAGAGCGTCACGTCGAGTAATTAATTTCATGTTGTTTATTCCAATTTAAGTTTACGGTAAGTCGAGAGTTTAGGCGGCTTTATGAGCTAACAGCATATAATTAACCCGCGTTGAATTTGTTAATGAAAAGTTACATGTAATCGGGTTTACGCTGACGCCTTTCTTGTCGTAAACACTAAACCCCTCTTTCAACAAACTAGCGGATACTTCATCAGGCCGCCGAAATTTTTTCCACTGATGCGTGCCTTTAGGCAACCATCGAAGCACATACTCGGCTCCGATAATCGCCGTAAAATAGGAAACAGGAGTTCGATTGATAGTGGCCACTGCCATATGACCTCCGGAACGTGTCAACCGACTGCACTGGCGCATGAACTCTGAAAAGTTGTTGACATGCTCGACTACTTCCATATTGAATACCCAATCAAACTGTTCACCGGCTTCGCAAAGTTCGCTGGCGGAAGCAAACCGGTAGTCGATAGTGAGCCCTGACTTGCTGGCATGCTGACGTGCCGCGCAAATATTCTTTTCCACCACATCTATTCCGGTAACAGTCGCTCCAAGTCGGGCTAAACCCTCTGATAATAAACCACCGCCGCAACCAACATCCAGACAATGCATGCCTTCTAATGCTCGCGAGGGATCAGTGCTAGAGCCACTTATCTTCGTCAACAAGTAATCTACACGCAGGTCGTTTAACCGATGTAACGGCCAGAAAGGACCTTCCTTATTCCACCATTTGCTCGCAAGTGAGTCATATCGTTGCGCATCTTCATTATCCACAGTATCATCAATATGAATTTCACCTAATTCCCAAGGCTTGTCACACTGTATGGTGGGCTCATTCATAGTAGCGTTTCTATAGCGTCAGTAATTTCCTTCGAATCTGGTTTGATATGACTCCCAAATCGATGCGTAACCTTTCGTTCTTTCGAGACAAGGTACTTAGTGAAATTCCATAAAGGTTCTTTCGACTCTCTAGCAAGGTACCGAAAAACCGGATGTGCGTTCTCGCCCTTCACTTTTTGCGGAGAAAGCATGGTAAACGTTACACCGTAATTAATTCTGCAAACTTCCGCCGTTTTTGCCTCAGTTGAAGACTCCTGATTAAAGTCATTAGACGGCACACCGATAACTGCCAGCCCTTTATCCGAATACATCTGATGGACCTTCTCCAGCGTTTCAAATTGCGGCGTGTAACCACAGTGGCTAGCAGTATTTACAATTAATAAGGGTCTATCAGTGAATTTCTCACACGGATTTATACTTTCGCTGGAGTGCAAAAGCTTAAATTCTTGATCGAATCCAGGCACACATGAAGTTTTGTCTATATCACCTGAATATGTTGTTTTAAGCAATACGCTCGACAAAACTGCAACTAGAAGAAATTTTGAGTATCGATTTATCATATCATTTCAAACTTCAATTACGGGGTCTACGTCGGTAATCATGCAGACTTACCCATTTCGTTAGCGTTTACTGCAACGCACTGTGTACCGGCTAGTCGAGATTTAAAGCGTTTATCAGCAAATCGTTGGTAACAGTGCTCCAAGAAACCCTTGGATCGCGTAAAACGTACAAGACTCGGCACCCACTTTAAAGTCGGCAGAACCCTCCAGAGACATAAAAACCCCGCAACACCGATTTCGATTTGTCCTTGTTGATTCACAACATGAAATCTCCGCATGGCATCAATATAGGAAATGCCATAACTCTCGAGCAAGGCCCCGTTCTCATCTATGCTTATCCAACGCACATTTGAATTAGTGTCTAGTTTCTTCAGCACAGATATCTCCCGACTGCAAAGGCCGCAGCCTCCATCAAAAAATACAATAACGGGTAACTTGTCTTCGCTCATAAGTTAATTGATCCATTCAATAGTTAACTGATAGACAAAGTATAGACATAATAAAAATTATATTCAACTTAATCTATACAAATTTAACAATTTCTGAATAATTATGCGCATATATTCAGATAATTTTAGACATTATTTATACAGAACACGCTCAACTCTGCTACTTTTTAACCGTCCATATTCAAAAGCCGACAAATTGCCCGAAGAATTTAGCACTGCGAAGATGACTCTTTGAAAATCTTAAGTAAGAACCATTTCAACTAAGTTTACAAACCATGTTAATTACCCAGCAAAACCAGCATCCCAACTAGAAGAGTAGATACAGCAGCAACCGATAGGGGAATACGCAATTGAGCATACCAGGCTGGAAAAAAACCGCTGCGACCGGAAGACAAATCAACGGCAAGCAACGCAGAAAATCCTAGAGCTAAAATTATTAAGGAGGGAATCTCGGGTACTAGCATTGCCAGCCACGCCACAATAGACGGCAGTACGCTAATTAACAGCTGACGGCTCTGACTCTCCAGAGAAAGTACGGCCTTATCATGGATCGCAAAACCCCAGCGCACGCCACCAAGAAAGGAAAGAATAACCGCCGCATAAACCTGTAACGCTAAAACTGGTTTAACAGCAGGGTTTTCGACGAACAAAAGCATAACCACCGAAGCCACAAAGGGCAGAGCCCCTGCAATTCCCAAAAATACGGCACTACCGGGTGCTTTCCCAGTTAGCTTAAGCATTATCAAATCCATCCTCTTGTATATTATCGGTCAAACCTTCAAATTCAAGCACCGCGCTCAATGCATCCTCCATGGAGCTTCTGGCATGAGCCGTTATATTGGCCAAATTACGGTGCAGTTCAGCATCATCCTTATTTAAACTTTCACAATCGTCACTGTAAGACTCGAACTGCGCCAATGCGACAATCAACCGAGCTAGATGCTGAGGACATTCACACTTTACCGTACTAGGAAATCGAGTAACTTTAGCCAAAGATGCATTACTGTATCGCCGTCCCACTCGGCCATTTATGTTCCCATTACCGACCGCAGCACTCGACTTACCAATAAGTGATTGAAGTATCGCCTCCAAAGCGCTACCGGTTAATCCTCCTTGAATAGCGGTAATTCGACTACTAGCCACTCGAGAAAGCGTGTCTTGAGATGCATATTCGTATAAGACAATCATATGCTTCACATCCAAACGTCGTAGAGCAGCATTTAATTCCACGAGGCTATGCGGTAACAAAGAAGGAAACTCGATCACTGCAAAATCGGATGAAAGACCATTGCTATCCAGAATAGCCTGATCAAGCCCAGCATACTCGCCATTAACCGTATAGAAGTTTTTCGGTGATATTAACGACCGCCCAAGCGCTAAGGTCTCACCGACAAATAGTACCGTTGGTGAATAATCTGTATCGACAGACGCAACATTCGGACCTGAAACCGCATACCGCGACTCAAGCTCATCCCCCGACAAGCCGGCAATACTGCCAATAGAATGACCGCGATCAACCAACGCTTTAAGGAGAGATAATTTAACCACATCATCTTCACTGTAAAGTCTGCGTCGATTTGATTGTCTTTTCGGCGTTACTACACCGTATCGTTTTTCCCATACACGAAGAACATGATGCGAGAGACCGGTTCGATTACACACAGCACCTATTTGATACTTACCCTCCATCGAAATACCAACTGGAGAATCGGAGATTTGTGAAACCACACTTAAACCCTCAAAACCGTCGACTATAGAGTGATGTCTATATTTTGTCTATTTAAAATTATTCATATATAGACAAAACATAGGATACGAGTGCAAGGCTCATAGAAACTCCAAATAGCCTTTTTCTCAAGTCTTCTAAATTACACTTGTATTTTTCGACCAAGATTCGGCAATATGTGCATTCATCATCAACATCACAAGCTTCATGCAACAAACATTACCTTCACGACAACTTGCAATTATTTTACATGCCGACATTGTCGGCTCTACTGCACTGGTGCAAGTTGATGAGTCAGTTGCTCATTATCGCATGCAGGGAGTATTCAAGAGGTTTTCAAAAATAATTCAACAATATGGGGGAATCACACATGAACTTAGAGGGGATGCACTTGTAGCGAAATTCGGACTCGCTTCAAATGCAGTTAGCGCTTCCTTATATTTTCAAAGGGAAAATACGCGAGTAAATAGTGAATACAAAGATAGCATTCTCCCTGAGGTAAGAGTAGGTATCGCCATGGGCGAAGTAATAATCGCAGATAACACAATCACCGGCACTGGCGTCATTCTTGCTCAACGGCTTGAACAATTAGCTCTTTCAGGAGGCGTCGTTATTCAAAATGCAATTTTTGAAACAATACCAAAACGCTTACCATTCGAGTTTACCAACCTAGGAGAACAACATCTGAAAGGCTTTGACACGCCTGTTACAGGGTTCTCAGTTGCTCTAACTCCCGGTGCAAAAATTCCCGAAGCGGATACTGTAATATCAACAGATAAGATACAAATCCAAGAATCACCGAAACCTGCGATTGCCGTATTGCCGTTTAAAAACATGAGCGGCGATCCAGAGCAGGAGTATTTTAGCGATGGTATCAGTGAAGATATTATAACGGCCTTGTCTTACTTTCGTTCTTTTCCTGTTATTTCAAGGAATTCCAGCTTTAGCTACAAAAATCAGGCAACAAACATTGCGGACATAGGCCGAGAACTAAATGTCAAATATATAGTAGATGGCGGTATTCGAAAGTCAGGAAGTCGATTACGTATCACGGCGCAATTAATAGACGCTGAAAATGGTCACCAACTCTGGACCTCTAAATTTGATCGTAACTTAGACGATATATTTGAAATTCAGGATGAAATATCGGAAATTATCGTCACAAAGATTCAGCCCGAACTAACCCATGCGGAACTGGAGAAGGTAGCAGCAAAACGTCCAGAAAACCTCACGGCATGGGATTTAGTTCTCCGCGGTATGTCGTTGGTAACACAGTTTTCTCGGGACGAAGCAAATCAGGCCGAGAGCCTTTTTCGGCAAGCAATAGAACTAGATCCAACATATCCCGATGCGTGGTCCGGTCTGGCGTGGGTATTACTATACGGAGTGCTCATATGCGACCCAGGAGAACGTGAAAAGCTGATCGAGGAAGGTTTCAACGCAGCCCAAAAAGCAGTAAAACTAGATGACCGATCGGCTATGGCACATTACGTTCTCGGAGTCGGGCATGTCTGGAAGGAAGATTTTCAGGCAGGGATACGTGAAGGCGAACTATCAATCGAGCTTAATCCATATAATGCGACAGCCCACATGGGTTTAGGAAATCGTCTCGATCTTATCGGGCGCACTGATGAAGGCATAGAGAAACTCCAATACGCCCTTCAATTTAATCCACGAGACCCACGTAGAGGATTATGCATGGTTATGCTATCCCGGGCCAACTCAAGCATAGAGAATTATGAAGAGGCTCTGCGTTGGGCAAAAGAAGCGGTAAGTGTTTCATCAGAGAATCCGGACTTTCACTATCGTCTAGCTATTTGCCTGGCAAATTTGGATTGCATCGAGGAAGCTCAAAAGAATTTACAATTGTGCGAAAAACTTAAGCCCGGATTTCTTAAAGAAAGGAAAGCATGGCTTCCCTATTCTAACCCAGAGCGTAATCAGAAATTCTTTCAAGGCATGTGGAAACATAACCTTTTAGAGCCTGTTTAGTTAATCACAGTCGAAAAAATAGTCGCAGAAAAGTTTAAAAATAACGCCTTGTCTACATCAAAATTTGCTGCGATTGAAACCCCGACCATATCAAGATGCGGCACACTCAAGAATAAATTGGCAGTGAAACTCTATATTGACCATATCTCATCATGTTTATACTCTTTACGAAAACTCATATCTAGATGTTATCACAACACTCAGACCCCACCTTATGCAGAGAAATGTTGCACACAATGCCTCAATACGATTTTAATCAACCAATCGCACGTAAAAAATCCTGGAAGTGGCAACACGAGAACGTAATTGACGGACATACTGTTATACCCATGTCAGTTGCCGATATGGATTTTATCTCTCCCTATGAAGTAACTGCGATGATGCAAGAAATCGTCGACAACGGTATGTTTGGCTACTGCTCTATTCCCAGTGAACATGAACATGTGATTGCAAAGTGGCAACAAGACTATTATGACTGGGACGTAAGTCCCAATGACATTCTCATTACTAACGGTCTGTTGGTTTCCATGTTCATGATGATAAAGGAAGTATCTGAACCTGAAGACAGCGTTATTATTTTCTCGCCCGTATACCAAAACTTCGTCACTGGGATTAAGAGCGTGAATAGAACTCCCAAAGTATGTAATCTATTGTGCGATGAATATAACAATTGGACACTGGACTTTGCGACATACGAGAAACTCTGTCGCGAACCGACAACAACTTGTGTCATCATCTGCAATCCACATAACCCGGTTGGTAGAGCTTGGACAGTTCAAGAATTAGATACATTAATACGTATCGCCCAAGAGCATAACGTCATCATATTCAGTGATGAAATCCATTCAGACTTTGTATTCGATACCAAATTTAACCCAGCAATTAAGGCAGCGAAAAGCAAACAGAACGTTATCACTTTTAGCTCCGGAGGAAAGGTATTTAATATCGGTGGACTGTATAGCTCTTTCGCAATCACGCAAGACGAAAGATTGAAAGGCACGCTACTGGCACTGCTCAAAAACGACCAAGCTCACCCAAATACGTTTTCGCTTTGGGCTTCATATGCGGGTTATAAGTACGGCCACCAATACAGACAAGAGGTTGTCGCATATATACGACGCATGCAAGAAAAGATGGCAACGGCAATAAATCAACTACCGCTTCCAATAACCGCCAATTTACCTGAAGCAACTTATTTCCTATGGGCCGACTTTGGTTATACGGGTTGGAATCAGAAGCAAATTCAGGAGTTTCTAATAGTCGATGCTGGACTAGGATTTATACGCGGTGACCGCTATGGTCAGAATGGTGAAGGATTTGTGCGTATAAACTGCGCTGTTCCCGAGTTCCGAATTGATGAAGCCATACAACTTCTTAAAAAAGGACTTGGGTTCAAGTCTTAAGTGCAACAGTCAAGGTTTGATGTAGATTATAGAACACCTCGTGAGGTGTTCTATAATTCAGCGTCTTTCTCGGTCGATGGTTTAATCAATCCATAGTCGATTGTAAAGCGTGTTTGCTGACTTTCGCTAAGGATGTATTTTTGGGGAAGAACTGCCGAATCAATCCATTGGTATTCTCATTGGTTCCTCTCTCCCATGACGAGTAAGGATGCGCAAAGTAAATGTCGGCCTTCAGCTCTTTTGACAGCCGGGGATGATCAGTGAACTCTCGACCATTATCGTAGGTGACCGTTGTACAGCAAGATCTATAAGGCTTCATTGTGTTGATGATTTCATCCGCCACAAGATCTTTACGCTTATGTCGGGCATGGCCCAACACGGTATAACGACGTTTCTGTCACCGGCAATGTAAAACTGACCCACTAACGACAAAGTAAAATTGACCCACCTGAGGCACTATAGCTGCTAATTCTAAGAGTGAAAAGGCGGCGTAAATACAATGTTAGATCAGGAGTCATTAGTGGATATACATGTGTTACATCGACAAGGTTACAGCATTCGCGGCATTAGCCGTAAATTAGGCATATCACGCAATACAGTGCGCACTTATTTGCGAGATTTTGCAAAATATTCCAGCTATGGTCCTCGCGCAGCAAGGCCGTCTAAGTTGGATCCGTTTAAACCCTACTTGCGTGAACGAATTGAAGCGGCCAAGCCTGATTGGATTCCAGCAACGGTTTTATTCAGAGAGCTTCAAACGCAAGGGTATGAGGGTCAAGAAGGTTTGGTGAAGCTATATGTCGCCCGTTCAAACCGATGACGCAAGAGCCTGTGGTGCGTTTTGAAACGGCACCCGGCAAACAGATGCAGGTCGACTTTACGACGATTAAACGTGGCAGAAACAAGCTAAAAGGCTTTGTTGCTTCATTGGGGTATAGTCGGGCAAGTTATGTTGTTTTTAGCGAATATGAGAAGCAGGAAGACTAGCTAGCCGGTATTGAAGGTGCACTTAATTATTTTGGTGGCGTGACCCAAGATATTCTGTTTGATAATGCCAAGTGCGTCATGATTGAGCGAGATGCGTATGGTGAGGGTCAGCACCGCTGGAATAGTAAACTCCTGCAACTATCCGCTGACTATGGTTTTCGATGTCGTGCATGCCGCCCGTATCGAGCGCAAACTAAGGGCAAAGTTGAACGTTTTAATGGCTACTTAAAACATAGTTTTATTACACCTTTGGCCGCGATGATGAAACAAGCAGGGCTTGAACTAGATATTGATACCGCCAATGGTCAAGTGGGTCAATGGTTGCATGATGTTGCCCATCAACGCATTCACGGTACGACTAAGCAAAAACCTGAAGTGCTGTTGATAAAAGAGAAATTAGCACTGAGCGAGCTGCCAGCACCACCGATAGTAGCCAGTACCATTGCGCCGGTAAGCCTGCATGCACTGCCGATTGAGAGCTTCCAGCATCCGTTAAGCACTTACGACGAGCTCATTGAGGTGGCGTTATGAACTTGCAAATGGACAGAATATATAGTGCTTATGACACGCTTAAACTCAATACACTGGCCGTGGAATGGTCAGCCATAGCCGATACAGCTGCGGGCACGGAGAATACTTTAGCCGATTTCCTGGAGCAGTTATTGAGGGTGGAGATTGAAGCTAGGGCGCAGCGGACACGAGAGACCTTGCTTAAGTTCGCAGGGTTGCCTGCCATCAAACGCTTGGAAGAATATGACTTTACATTCGCAACCGGTGCACCTAAAAAGCAGATTCAGGAACTCAATGGACTGGCCTTTATCGAACGTGCTGAAAATATCGTACTGCTAGGACCCAGTGGTGTGGGTAAGAGTCACTTAGCGTTAAGTTATGCCTACCAGGCGGTGCAAAGAGGGATAAAGACACGCTTTATCACTGCTGCTGACATGATGCTGCAACTGGCAACCGCGAAGAAACAGGAACGCCTGGAAAACTACATTAAGCGCAGTGTGCTCGGCCCTAAGTTATTAGTGATTGATGAAATCGGTTACTTACCCTTCGGGCGTGAAGAGGCCACTCTGTTCTTTCATGTGATCGCAAAACGATATGAATATGGCAGTGTGATTGTAACGAGCAATTTGCCGTTCTCACAATGGTCAACGGCATTTGCGGATGACCAAACACTCACGGCAGCATTATTAGATCGACTGCTACATCATGCCCATATTGTGCAAATAGCGGGAAATAGTTATCGATTAAAAGGAAAAAAAGCAGCAGGAATAAATCCTGTAATTATACCGATTAAATAAACCAAAACCGTTAAGGGTGGGTCAATTTTACTTTACCGTTTCTAGCTCTACAGTGGGTCAGTTTTAGACTGCCGTTGACAGGACAACTCGGTTCAAATTAAAAGAATTGGAGATGCAAACCTTCAAGCGATTAA
>CAJQKF010000098.1 GCA_905478855.1 uncultured Gammaproteobacteria bacterium | reverse complement strand
CAACAGATGCTACGGTTATTACAGCTTAATTTGTTTGAAAAACGAGATCTCATGGCCCTGTTGAACGGCAGTCCCATACGAGATCATCTTCATGATCCTAATCAGATGTCTTTCGTTTGAAAGTTAATGGGACACCAGTGATAAAAAGAATAAGAAATGAATAGAAAAAAAGCGACAAATTTGGGTAAGTGATTTGATTTTTAGCGATATATGCAAACAGAAAATTTTAATTGTGATTCCGGCATTCAATGAAGAACAAACAGTTATGGGAGTTATTCTTGGAATTAAAAAGGAAGTAGATTGGGATATACTTGTAGTTGATGACAATAGCATTGACGCCACTGTTGACGAAGCGCATTCTGCTGGCGCAATGACAATTTCATTACCCACACGCACTGGCGCTTGGCGCGCTATTCAGACCGGCATTAGATACGCAAAATCAGAGAAGTATAACATTGTGGTTACAATGGATGCTGATGGCCAACATTCTGCAAAGTCATTAAAAGACTTAGTAAAGCCTATTTTAGCTAATCAATATGATACAGCCATCGGGGTGTGCACGAACCGCGCTAATTATACTCGCAAGTTAACTTGGAAGGTTTTTCGGAAAATTTCCGGTCTTTCATTGGAAGATATTACATCAGGGTATCGAGCATACGGGGCTTCTTCGATAAACATATTACTCTCACCCGAGGCAACAATGCTAACCTTTCAAGATTTAGGTGTTTTAATGTTATTGTCCAATGAAAGACAAAAAATTGTAGAGACGGAAGTGGTAATGTTTGAACGTAACTTTGGTATATCAAAAATCTACTCATCATGGATTGCTATCTGGGTTTATTTAACTCAGACCTTACTACTATGCATCGCAAAAATAAGCATGCCTTGGTATCGAAACTCCGAGTAACAAGTTATGTTAGGATATAATCTTACGTCTGGAATTTTAGCTGTTATTGTTGTAGGTGTGATCTTCTGGTTAATCAGGAAAGATCACCTACATCCCAAAAAAGCTTTAGGGTGGGTAACGATAGCTTGTGCTATCGGTGTTATTGGAATATTTCCACGATTAAGTGATTGGATAGCAAGTAAACTAGGAGTTGGTTATCCCCCCACTTTAGTTCTAGTTATCAGCATCATTTTGATTTTTCTGAAATTACTTCGACTCGATGCGGCCCGATCCCAGGAAGACAAAAAAATCGCTATCCTCACACAACGTCTAGTCGTTTTGGAGAAGCGTTTCGAAAACGTCAATCCAAAAAATAAAGACTAGTTCCCTACCTTAGCTGACTTAACTAGAGAACTTACGTGTCTAAAAATACAACTGCAAACATAGTATTCTGTATTGCGGTAGTTATATTATTAGTTGGATATTTTGTATTTGGACCACGACATGGATTTGATTCTGCTTCATATCGAAGTTTTGGTGATGTGGTTCTAGACTGGGTATTCCGGGATATTTATGTTGGAATACCCATGAGAGACCATGTTTTGATTCCAAACTATATATTGCCCGCCTTTCTAATTGGTAGTTGTTACGAAATTTTTGGAAGTTATGGTCATCAAGCAGCAATTGGTTTGAATATCGTTTTGTTTGCGTTCTGTGTGAAAATGCTGATTCAAATATGGAGAATTTTAGGTTTCGAAAAAGATCAGCCTTTGGCTTTTGTCGTATTCTTGTCACTCTTTTTATGTTTTGGTTTAATCGATACTCCACTTTGGGTTTACTACGATCTCACAGATATAATATTTTTATTTTATGTTACCCTTTTCTTGTTTTTCATAATAAAAGGTATGAAGCAACAAAGCAGCAGCTTTGTCATTTTTTCGCTATTCCTCGCTTTGTTTGGTTATTTCGTCCGTCCTACAGCAATGGTTTTGCCGGTGATTTGGCTACTATTCATGAGCCTTCTCATCTACAAGAAAAAATTTAATTGGTTCGGATACCTAACCATTGCCTGTGTATGCCTAGGAACACTTACCATCATCCTTGGGTTTCCTGCAATTGTAGATATCATTATTGATAACCGAAAACTAATAAAAGACTGGCCACAGTTTTTAACCAAGGCAGCAACACAGTCTCGAGTATTCTATGAATACGGTTGGGTTGTTGCAGATAGACCTGAAACCTTCGTTCTAAACCCGCAGGGCTATTGGGATTACCTTGAGATCACTCTAAAAAGATTATTCTACTATTTCTCCCCGTTTCGATCGGGTTATTCCCTAATACACTCCAGTATTAATGCTATGTATCTACTAGTCACACTACCACTAGCTGGTTTCGGTATTGTAACTGCTTGGAAACAAAGTGATGAAAATAAGAGGTTTGTCGTGGTAATTATTACGACAAGTCTACTTTTTGGACTTATGCATGCCATTACCCTTAACAGTTATGATTGGCGATATCAATTACCTGCTATGATCCCACTGTGGATTCTTGCCGGTATTGGCGGACTCAGAATAAATTCCAAATATACACGACGATAAAATCACTTCATCGTGATTCTTCACATATAGATACTAACAATTTCTCCCACTGATTAACGTCTACAATGAAAAAATTGAAGTCTTTTTTTACATCCTCACCTCAGCCAAAAGAAGGGCCCAATAAATCTGTGTTTTTTTATACTTTCCATAAATGTGCAAGCACGCTTTTCGCGACACAAGTTCTAAACAAGTCAACATCATTATCTCATAAAGACATCCATGCTCAGGCATACGAAAATCATAAAAGCGAATTTAACTTGAGCTCTTCATTTGTAGAAAATGGTTTTGTCTACGGGCCAATTCGCATAATAGCGAAGGGAAGCTCCCCAGTCGCCAAGCTATTGGCACCTGTATTAGATCCCGCTTTTGTTCTAGATAAGTCATGTCTCTTCATGATAAGAGATCCTAGAGATATTCTTATTTCAAGCTATTTTTCCTTCGGTTTTTCACATAGTTTTAGCGCAAACCCAGACATAAAGACCCGTCAATTAAGAACACGTGAAAAGATTCAATCTCAGACTATCGATCATTATGCACTAAACAACGTTAACGAGATTATTGAAAAATTTCAATTAATGAATAATCTATATAACGCATCATCAAAAAGTTCCATTTTGAAATATGAAGATCTAATCAATGACTATGCAGTGTTTTCTAATAAACTCCAAGCTTTCATGATTTTTAATAAAGAGACTTTACAAACACTATTTGACGAATCTCGACCTAAAAGCGTCGAAAATCTTTCTTCTCACCATAGATCTGGTCAAGTAGAAGGATTCAGAAAGCATCTTACCGTTGATACGATTAAGGAACTAAACTCACAATTATCTGATATTTTGGAACAATTTAACTATCCGACTTAAATAAACCAATATCTAACTACTAAAACTTCTTTGTACAAATATCTTTTAGCATAGATTCTCTACACTTCACCAAAAGACAGAATTTCCTGTCGCAACATACTTTATAAATCAAC
>CAJQKF010000097.1 GCA_905478855.1 uncultured Gammaproteobacteria bacterium | reverse complement strand
CAGCCTCGAAAACTCAAGACTATCACCCTATTCACCTACCTTACTAAACTGGCCACACGAGCGGGAGATCTAAACTTGCCGTTTGCGACAAGAGCAGGAACATCCATCACAAGCCAAGACTCATTATCGACTTCAATACTTCCACTGAAGAATTCTATTAATTCTGCGGACACATCGTGAACAGGTCCCTGGGGCTGATCCTCGGAGAACACCTTTAAACCAGCCACATTATTAACGAGCAAACAGGAGTTTAAACCACTATCAGCTAGCACTATAATTCGTGCATCTCTGCTAAGCCTGGTCTCACCAGCACCGACGAAAACAGATAAGTCCGCGACCGTTACCAATTGGCCACGTAAATTAGTTAGTCCGCGTACCCACGATTTAGTTAAAGGTACAGGCGTGATATTTTCACATACGGCCAACTCCACAACATTCGTAATAGGAACTACAATATTAAGGTTACCCGCAGAAACTGCCAAGCCACGCCACACTCTCTCGTGTTCAACCGAATCCGTATTTTGTGCTTCCAGTAATCTTCGCGTTTGTTCCAGTGCAGTTGTCTTTTGATCAGCCATTATAACTGCCTACAACTCACTGATTTTTTTCAATAAATCCTGCTCAGACACAGGCTTAGTCAAATAACCAACGGCACCTTGGCGCATACCCCAAACCTTATCAGTAACCTCGCCTTTAGAAGAGACTATAATTACAGGAATCTGTTTAGTCTCAGGATCTCGACTCAGTTTTCGTGTTGCCTGAAAACCATTCATCCCAGGCATCACAACATCCATAAGAATCAAATCAGGTAACTGACCCTTAGCAGTGTCAATGCCGTGCTCACCATCATTCGCAGTAACCACCTCAAACCCATTGCCCCGCAAATATGAGCATATAAGATGCTGATCGGTTGGTGAATCATCTATAACAAGCACTCTTTCGATAGCCATTTATATTCCCATCCCTACAAAGTTAATCATTTTTTACACACAAACTTAACATTTATTCGGAAATAATCAATTAGATTTGAAACTCTCCGTGTCTATTTCTTGCCCGCTTGAATCCATATCAAGCCCATTAACACAAGGATAATCATCTTCTTCAATAACATATGCATCTTCGGTATAGGTCTGCTCTTGAACATCAGTTTGTTTTATTGGCTCGATGTTAGAAAATTCAATAACAGCCATCTTCGTTTTGCCGTTTTTCGCATATCGTTCCACCGCGCTGAGCAAATCAGCTTTACTGAAAGGTTTATTAATATGCGCTTCCGCTCCAACAATACGCCCTCTTGCTCGATCGAATAACCCATCTTTACTCGAAAGCATAACAATCGGTGTATCTCTAAAATGACGATTTCGCTTTATTAAGGAGCATGCCTGGTACCCATCAAGCCTAGGCATAACAATATCAATAAAAATAAGGTCCGGTTTATGGTCAGTAATTTCAGACATCGCTGCGAATCCATCATTGGCGGTTAATACCTCGTAGCCAGATCCACGCAAGGCTGTCTCCGCGGCGCGAAGCACTGTATTACTGTCGTCGATAACCATTATTTTGGTCAATTGAGTTGTACCCTTATCATATTGGCGAATGAATTTCCGTGACTTAGCTTTATTTTACCTTTTAAAACATATAACTGCGAGGTTTTTGCTAGATTATGCTTGAGTATTATAGTTAGAACCGCCAGTTTGTCTTTACTAGGTGCATTTTTTATTTTTTGGCTTACATCTAAGCGTGAAAAGCAAGTAAAAAGACGTCTAAAATCAAGCCATAGCTGCACTTCAATCTTCCCTGTACAGAGCATTTGCAATTCAAATAGCACTTAACTTTAATTTTCTCTGACACTAGCGCGCTATTTTTAAGTATCATCACCAAGTGTGAAACTCATAACCCCTCGCGTCTAAAACATTGATATCTCAATTTACCTTTAAACTGGATGAAATTCACCTGAGCCAGCAAGATCGCAACGGAGTTGTGATCTTTTTTTCCGCACTTATACATGTAGTTCTTATCATGGGACTCGGTTTCAGTTATTCGATAAATGATAAACAACCTCATTCAAACCGAAGCATTGACACTGTTCTTGTAAATGCAAAAACTAATGAAACGGTTGACGACAGCGAACTCTTCGCACAAGCATCTCAGCAAGGTGGTGGAATTATTGAGAGCGATCAACCAACACGCAGCCCCCTACCTTTGCTGAATAACAGTGAAACTCGGTTAACACAAAATAGTGGAGGACAAACCGACCCGACCAAGCATCTGCAAAAGGAATTTATTGTGGTTCTGACAGATGACTCTATTTTTCTTAATTCTGGTAAGGAGGAGTTTTTCAAGACCCCTGACGAAAAGAACGACGATAATCAGTTAGAGCAATCCGAAGCATCAATAAGCTCCAAGATTGCAGCAGAATTTGATACCAAACTAAATCTCGGCAGTACAGACATTCGACAAAAGTTTATAAGTTCGAGAACTCGTGAGCATAAATATGCATCTTATATGGAATCATGGAGAGCAAAAGTAGAGCTAGTAGGAAATACAAATTATCCAGAAATTGCTCGAGAACAAAAGCTCAGTGGCAATTTGGTTATTAATGTGTCAATCCAATCAGATGGCTCTATCCTGAGTTTAGATGTTATTCGATCATCGGGTCAAAAAATATTAGACGATGCAGCGCTTAGAATAGTCATGATGGCCGCGCCATTTGATTCATTTCCTGAAGATATTCAAGCTGAGGCTGATGTCATCCATATAACAAGAACATGGCAATTCCTTCATAACAGCACTCTAATCGGAAATGAATAACTAGTGGCCACATCCAATTCATTACGAAACCAGTTTCTTATTGCCATGCCGGCATTGGAAGACCCTCGTTTTCAACGCACAGTCACATTAATTTGCCAAAACGACGAAAACGGTAGTTTGGGTGTCACTATTAACAAAAAACAGAGCAACTTATCCTTTGCAGACGTCGTAGAACATCTCGAACTAGTCAATACTATTAAAACAGCAATTCCGGCCTTACCGGTCTTCCATGGCGGGCCGGTGCAACCGGAACTTGGTATGGTTTTACACGATAACAGCGCTCCTTGGGACTCAACTCTTAAAATTTCCGAAAACCTTGCACTCACTACGTCAATGGATATCGTACGTTCGCTTGCGGAAGGAAACGGGCCAACAAATGCGCTTTTTTTGCTAGGTTACGCTGGGTGGGCCGCAGGGCAACTGGAAACCGAATTACTAGAAAATTCCTGGTTAAACGTAGGTGCAGATCCAAAAATCATTTTTCACACTGAAATTGAGCATCGTTGGCAGTCAGCAGCATCTTTAATTGGCGTGGACCTCAATAAAATATCGTCTTTAACCGGGCATGCATGAAGACTTTATTAGGCTTTGACTACGGCCAGCGTAAAATTGGCGTTGCAGTTGGACAATCTCTAACTGGCACAGCACAAGGAATCACCTACCTCGTCGTTGGAAAAGAAGGTATCGATTGGGCGGAGCTTGACAAATTGGCTAAAATTTGGAGACCCTCGGCTATCGTTGTAGGTTTACCTCTCACAAGTGAAGGAGAAGAAACCATGAGCAGTAAGGCCGCCCGAAAGTTCGGCAACCGAGTGGCAAACCATTTACGATTAACGGTATACTGGGTTAACGAATACCTGACCAGTCAGTCCGCTCAACACGATCTAAAATCCACTCTAACCCAGGGAAAACGTTTTACTAAACGTAAACAAAAAAATCGAGATTTACTGGCTGCAGAACTAATATTGAGAAGTTATTTTGAATCTAACACTACCAACAGTTGAATCTTTATTGAATTCTTTGGCGCAACAAATGCGCACTGAGTTACCTGCAGAGCCATTAATGATTGGCATTCATACAGGCGGTGCCTGGATTGCGGAAGCATTGCATCGGCAATTACAGTTTAAGAGTAAACTCGGGATGATTGACATCTCCTTTTATCGAGATGATTTTTCCACTGCAGGATTACACCCAAAGGTAAATACATCATTTCTACCTGAAGATGTGGATAATCGAGATATTATACTTGTTGATGATATTTTACAAACGGGTAGAACTATACGAGCAGCCTTAAACGAGATATTTTCGTTTGGCAGACCGAAGTCAATCGTATTAGTAGTTTTGATTGATCGTGGCTTGCGTGAACTTCCCATCCAAGCAGATTATTGCGGCGCAGTCATCGATTTAGCCCCTGATGAGCACATAAAACTCTCCGGCCCTGAAAACATGTCAATTCAGATCCTCCGTCGTGACTAACTCACTATTACTATAGAAAATTCAAATGGGACCAAGTCAGAATTTTTCACAGTTTGATGAAGATAACCAACTGCGTCATTTTCTAACTACTGAAGATATCGGTGAGAAGACGCTACTAGAAATACTAGACATTGCCGAATCCTTTATGACTTTGAACACACGTAGAGTCAAAAAGGTTCCTCTCCTGCATGGCAAAACAGTAGTGAATTTATTCTTTGAGCCTTCGACTCGAACCCGAACCACTTTCGAAATTGCAGCTAAACGTCTATCGGCGGATGTCATAAATTTAAGTGCCACCCGTATGTCAACAACAAAAGGCGAAACCGTTCTGGATACGGTAAAAACACTTGAGGCAATGCACACTGATATGTTCGTGGTTCGTGATGGTGCGTCCGGAACCGCTCATTTGATTGCGG
>CAJQKF010000096.1 GCA_905478855.1 uncultured Gammaproteobacteria bacterium | reverse complement strand
CCATGTCTTCTTCGGATGTAATGCCTTGTGTGGCCTGATCGACCAACGCTGTCAGTTGTTTCTTATTCATCGTATCTACCTTAACAGTTGAGGTTAAGCAGATACACAGTTCAGTTTACAGTCTCTTTTTTCTTTTCATAAATAAATTTATCTATGAGTTAGTTGTATCTTCACTATAAATGATTTTTTTCAATACACTATTCGCCCAACCGAATTACGTCTACTTTGTCTAACCAGCGCTCACTCGCCGGCAGTATTATGAAGCTCTATATGTTAAAAATCATTCAGTAGAATTTCAAATATAATTATGCCCGCTACCGTAAAAAAGCCATTTCATAGGTGCGTTCGCTGATATGGATACACTTAAAGCCTGATTGGTTAAGTTGTCTAAATGCATCAACAGTTTTTGATAACGGAATGGTTGAATAATTATGGTGAAATTCTAATATAATTTGGTTGATACCTAAGCTCGGTTCCAGTAAAGATGGCAAAACATCGTACTCTCCGCCTTCAATATCCATTTTCACCATATCGACTTTTTCATGTCCAAGCTTTTCCATGATCGAGGTCATACAAAACACAGGGGCAGAATATTCTCCAACGACTACATTCGTATGCCGTTGCACTGGCGAATAATGTGCAGAAGTCTTTTTACGTGGAACAAAAAAATTGATTTCGCCATCTTTCTCACCAACACCATACTCATGAAATTTGATACGATCAGGTAGATTCTGTTGTTTCACCCAATTAATAGAAATTGGCGTAGGATCAAATATATGAATACTACAGCCGGTTTTTTCCCCCAACTCTAAATCGAAACTAATATTTCGACCGGCACCAAATGAATATACGATACTAGACTCGTTGAGGCCTTGTAAGGAGCAAGTCCAGTTCCCACCCATCGTGCCAATTTCTGACGTTGGCGAGTTCTGTTGTATGGATACACCAAATCTAGCTAACTTCTTCTTACGCAAATATTGTTTAAGGGAACGCAACATATCGTCACTCTTTTTCAAAGCGCAATGGTCGCCGTCCTTCCACGTTCAATACTTTAAATGACCAGCGCCGACTACCCTCAACCTTTATCTTACGTGGCAAAACTGATTGTTCGAACGCCACACTACCGTTTGCTGGAATGTGAAACTGCAAAGGCTCAGTAGTGTGAGAAACATTTTTACACTCTTCAAGACTCAAAGCTGTCTCACTTGGGCAATCATTTACAGAAAACCGCACCGACAAACCGGAAATATCAAATTCGTCAGACTTATTTACAATCACACCGGTCGCCCTGAAAGCGCCGGCATACGCGCTCGCCATCTTAATATCTCTAATTTCCACCATCGAGCTCTCTAATTCAACAAGATGAGATTGCTCCTCCTCCCCTGTCGTATAATAGAGACCGGCTGCTAGTGCCAGTAACCCGCAAAACATAGAAAAGGCCAGCTTAGGAACACGAAATGCAGTAGCAATTAGAATCACCGCCAATCCCGCAAATAAAAACCAGTGCATAAAAGACTCTTGAAGAAGTAAGAGATTAGATTGTATATCAATACATCATCAATTTTGTACGCTTATAATAAATACTCGACTCAATTAGCTAATTGTCATGAACTACGCACTCATATCAGCATGAATGTTATCGATATCCACTTTTCTGATAATCATCAAGTTATAGTAGCTGATAACTTATCTAAACGCCTGCTTGAGTCTTATCTCAGCGATCAGAGGTATCAATCCGGTCATTTAGCTCATCAAACACCCGACATATTGGACTGGTGGCAATGGATTGACCATACCATTGAAAAGTCGGCCCCAAACTGTAGCTGGTTACAGAGCTATACCGTTCTTTCGGCTCAGCAGGAACTATCACTATGGCATCAAATCATATGCCTAGACGCCGCGGAAAATATACCAGACTCGGAACTCATCGACTTATATGCATTAGCAAAAAGAGCAAGTCGCAGTCGATTGAAGCAGCAACAATGGAACATACTTGGAAAAAGTCAAAATTTAAATGAAGACCATCAGGCGTTTACGCGATGGAATACTGAATTTGAAGAAATATGTCATAAAAGGAAATTTATCGACTTGGGTTCCCGCGAAAACGTTGTTGAAAAACTACTCTTATCACAAGTATATCCTATCGCACCTATATCTTTTTTCGGTTTCCAAGCACTAACACCACTGCAAGAAAAAATTATTAATAAAATTTCTGAGCATCAACCAACAAGTTGTTTCTCCCATGTCAGCACCTCACATCTTCAACCAATTGCGAGTCTATATGCCAACGAAGAAGAAGAGATAAATGAAATTATTGAAGCGATTTACGTTCGATACAGACCTGACCAGAAAAATGTATTTGTCGTCAGTGCAGTAAACGATCGCCAAAAGCTCGAAAGGATCAGAAAATCAATAAATACACTTAATGATAAGAGTAAATACCCTCAGCTTAAAATACAACACTCAGGCAATGTTGCCCTTTTGGAAGAAGCGATTGCTATTAATGCCATAGTTTTGCTTCGGGCAGTGGTACATGGAAAGCTTCTGTTGAAAGAATTTCTAGATATTTTATATTCCAGATGGCTGGATACGAATCATGAGGCTCTTCAAGAAAAAATCGAATTAGAGCATGCACTTCGAGAGCGAGGATCGTTATATGTTTCCCCGAAAGATAGGTCGCATATTTTTCCTCTGAACTCAACATCAAGCGAAAATATCGAGAGCCGATATTTCACTCAGTTATTCGGCAATCGAAAACTATTTTCCGGAAATCACAGCCTAATTTACTGGGGGGAAGTTTTTAATACCCATCTAAGTAACATCGGTTGGCCTGGATCAACCACTAACATGTTACGACTGCAACCGTTTATACAAAAGGTAAGAGAGTCGGTTTCCAGATTAACAGATGGATCAATAGACAATGAAAACGTATCGGCTCAAAAAGCACTAGTTATCTTGCTTAATGCTACATTCATGCAATCAGTCCCTACAATCGTAAGTGGTGTAGATGTGCTGCTTGTAGAAGACAGTAATCTAAATTTACCTGCGATAGATACGGTTTGGATCTGTAATGCGAACGATAATTGGATTCCGACAACCACACTAGACCCGTTCATAGCAACACATGCACAGCGTTCCGCGACAATACCTGGAACTATACCTGAGTCCATGCACCTAACCACGACGCATAGTTTGCACCAGATGAAAGCACAGGGTACCGCTATATACTTCAGTTGTGTACCAGATATCGACAGCGGTCAACATCACCCTTCTGCCATTGTGGAAGAATTTACCAACTGGAAGCACAAAGAAGCCGCTACAGATATCTCCCCCACATCTTATAAATTACCAGTTGAAGCGTTCCATGATTCAATTGGACTCCCGTTCACAGCAACAATAGTACCAGGCGGGGTTAATGTGCTTTCCGATCATTCAGATTGCGAGTTTCGGGCATACGCGAGATATAGATTAAATGCGCGTGATCAACAGAGTCCCCTACCTGGTGAAGACCCACGGAGTAGAGGCAATATAGTACATACAGTTCTTGAAAAACTCTGGAACGCAATCAAAAATTCCGACAACCTAAAAAAGCTAACTGAAACACAACTCGACGACAGTGTAAGGCGACTTACACAATCAACGATCGCACAGATACGAAAACACCATGCAACAGGCTTTGGCGATAAATTTGATTCCCTTGAAACCAACAATATAGTTGAATTAATCACCGAGTTTCTAAAGATTGAACGAAATCGACCGGATTTCTCCGTGGTCGAAACAGAGTTCGAAAGTCAATTGATGTGTCACTCTAGCAACCTTCAATTTAATCTTCGGATCGACCGCATTGATCGTCTGAGTGACGATACGCTTTTACTAATAGACTATAAGACAGGAAAAACTAGTCTCCCTAAATGGACAGACGAAAGACTTCCAATGCCTCAACTCCCAGCCTACGCAATAAGCAAGGCACATAGTGTTGCCGGCATCTGCTTCATGGTTTTACACCCAACAGAAACCAAGATTCTCGGCATTTCAAACGATGACCTAACGATTAGGGGGATTAAATCAATCACCAAAATAAATGCGTATAACGCATTGGGAAATTGGAAGCAACTAAATGATCACTGGCTAAAAACATTAGACAGTCTGGCAATAACTATAAAAAACGGGCATGCGCACATCAACCCTCGAGACACAAATACTTGCCGATACTGTGACATAAAACCGTTTTGTAGAATAACCCAACAAACTAACATTGATACGCTGGACTCTGAGTAATGGAAAACTATACGCCTGAAGACAATGTCAGCAGAATAGCGGCTATTCAATCCAACATCTCTTGTATCGTTCAGGCTCCAGCGGGATCAGGAAAAACTGAACTTTTGGTTCGCCGTTTTCTCAATTTGTTAGCCTGTGTTAAGGAACCTGAAGAGATTCTTGCTATTACATTTACTAACAAAGCTGCGGCCGAGATGAAGCAACGAGTGTTACGTTATTTAAAGGAAAATGACAACTCTCTAAGTGCGGATATTCGATCTCTAGTTTTATCGGTTAGAAAACGCAATGACGAGAGAAAGTGGAATATTTATAGTCGCCCCAATCGGCTTCGCATAATGACAATGGATAGCTTCAATAGACTCCTAGTGAGCCAACTTCCAATTACTAGTGGAACTGGTGTGCCAACAAATATTATTGAAAACCCAACCTCTCTATATAGACAAGCAGCCTTATCGGCGATTACGGAAATCGAAGAGGAGTCATCTATCTGGAAGGAGCCTGCAGCATCCATCATTACCCACCACCATACTAACATCGCAAAAGTTATCGAATTATTGGAAGAAATCCTATCTCGGCGTGATCAGTGGATGCGCTATATACAAGCAGATATTAATAGCAGTGAGTTTCGAAGCTTACTAGAATCGTTCTGGGGATTTGCACTAAACACCGAAGTGGAAACAATTGTTGAGCTTTTAAGCCACTATGATAACTGGCTAGCGCTTTGTGAATCTCTTCACTACGCATCTAAAAACATTAATAAAAATAACGTCTTAGACGTTTGGAATATCGATATACCGTCTTCACCACAAACAGCCACCATAGAACATTGGCGAAGCCTAGCGACCTTTATATTCACTAGTGCAACATCAAAAAGAGACATAAGAAAACGTTTTACAAAAACCGAGGGGTATCCTAAAGAGCATGCTGAAACAGCTACCCATCTGAAACATTTACTCGAATTCACGGCGACAGTGAGAGAAGATAGATTCTTATTTCAACAGCTGGTTCGTTTTCCAGAACTGCCTGACCAACGGTTTTCGGACAACGAATGGCAATTAATCTACTCTACCAATAGAATATTACCACTCGCGGTCGCAGAACTCCGTTTATTGTTTCGCGAACGCGCTGTCACAGATTTTATTGAGATCGCCCAGGGCGCTAATCAGGCTCTGGGGGTTGCTGAACAACCGACGAACCTCGCCCTCTCACTCGACTCCCAAATTAGTCATCTACTTGTTGACGAATACCAAGATACATCCCTAGGTCAATTTGAACTAATTGAAAGACTCGTTGAGGAGTGGGAACCCGACGGACACAGAACTGTGTTTCTGGTAGGTGACCCGATGCAATCGATCTATCGTTTCCGCAAAGCAGAAGTGGGGATTTTCCTTAGTAGCTGGAATAACGGTATTGCTAATATCCGGTTAACAAGACTGCATTTAACGGTGAACTTTCGCTCCAATGCGAACATCGTTGCGTGGGTAAATCAAGCTTTTTGCAAAATCATGCCAAACACCTCACGACCAGCTTATGGCGAAGTTGCTTTCAATGCATCTACAAGTCCCCTGCAATCAATGGACCTTGACTCGCATGTTATTGTGCATGGTATCTGCGATCAGCCGGCTTCAGCTGTTGCACGCTCAGTTCTGGAAACGATTCAATCGGCTATTCAAGACCATCCGGAAAAGACCTGTGCTGTATTAGTCCGCGGGCGAAATGAGTTAGTCGACTTAATACCTCTACTACGTTCAAATCACATTCCCTACTCGGCGATTGAAATTGAATCATTAGAAGATAGATTAGTCATTCGTGACTTACTAAGTCTAAGCAAAATATTACTTTCTCCTGCTGACGACCTGGCCTATTTAAGTTTACTGCGAAGTCCGTTCTGCGGCCTTACCCTTGCCGACCTGACAGTGTTGAGGGCCGATCGAAAACAACCGGTTTGGCTAGCCCTGTCCGAACTCAGTATCGAGTCGCGACTATCTTCAGACGGGACAGAACGCGCTTTATATTTATACAACACTATTTGTGACGCTTGGGGAAACCGCGATGAAGGTCCTTTTCGAGATTTGCTTGAGAAGACGTGGCGTTCTCTTGGTGGTTACGATCTAGCCGACGATTTTGATAAATCCAACGCTGATGAGTTCTTTAATCTACTTAGCACACTGGGTCCGGGCCGCCCGTCAGTTGAACTACTTGTTGAGCAAATTAGCAGGTTACGCGCAACACCTAAGATGACGGACACGCAAATCCATCTACTTACTATTCACAGGGCCAAAGGACTAGAATGGGATATTGTTATACTGCCCGCACTCCACAGAGGCTCATCTTCGGACAAAGATAGCTTTATGATGTGGCACGAAACACAAGACTTGGAAAACCGCAAAATACTTCTACAAGCACCGTCTCCGAGCACGAAAGAGAAAAGCATAAAGCTGAACAGTAAACACCACTACTTAAAAAGCATCGAACGCCAAAAGGCAAACCAGGAGTCAGCTAGACTCCTCTATGTTGCGTGCACTCGTGCACGATATAAACTACATCTTTTTGGTCTTGCTAAAACAAAAGAAAAAAAAATACTAACACCGAGAGTCAATACGTTTTTGCATATGTTATGGCCAACAGTAAACAATTCCTTCAAAGTTAACAATGCACCAATCGATACAACAGAAAATGTCAGTGAACCCCCCGAGCCTTCAAATCTCCTTACGCGACGAAAAAAAATCAGCACAGGCAAGAGTCTCTTTCCTACCGCTACAACAGCCCCAATACCCAGCCAAGAAGTCGAGTACAGTTGGGCAGGCGAAATTGCCAAGAGAACAGGCATCGTCATTCATAGAGTAATTCAACATTTGGCCTCGCAGCAAAGAGAAGGCCCAGTCACAATAGAAACAAATCAAGACGATTGGATCCAATATTTGCTCAGAAACCAGTCAATTGATCATAATAATATGCAATCCGCTTTGCAGTATTGCCGAAAGGCCCTAAGAAACATGCAGAACGATGAAGTGTTTCATTGGATTATCTCTCCTGACCATAGTGCCAGAAACTTTGAATGGCCAGTTACGCATTATCTTAACCAGTCATATACCCATTACGTCATTGATTGTACTTTTATTGATGATCAAAATGTTCGGTGGATCATCGACTTCAAAACCGGTTCCCATTCAGGAACAGACGTGGATAGTTTCCTGAATAATGAGGTTGTGCGCTATCAAGCACAACTTGAACAATATGCGAAGGTATTAAATACGATGGAATCCCGTAAAATCAAGTTAGGTTTATATTTCCCAATGCTAAAAAGCTTTAGATCATGGTCCTTTAATTAAGGTTTATATTACGCTTCATTAGTTACATACTATATTTCGCAAAAATTCACAGCGGGAATCAGGAATACTTGCGTTACTAAAGGCACTAGGTTAGATTATTATGGGGATCATACATACGAGTTCCGCGAAATTCACATGTGTTTATATCGCTAAATTTGAATATTCGGTGATATAGATGAATACCAAATTTTCAGTAAACAGCAGTTTTAGCGGAAACTAAAAACTAAAACATAACGGCAGAGGTGAACCATGGCAACTTCGAGTAATATTTCTTGGTTAAAAACCATACGTACGAAAATCATTACAGCAACAATTGTAACCACTACTTTAGTACTAGGTGTCTCTGGATACTTTGCTTACAAGTATACGGAAACATCGAAAAGTCAGGAGCTTCAGCAACTTGCAGAAGTAACGGCGGATCGATTATCCCAGCATTTAGAAGTGCCAATGTGGGATGTAGATTATGATCAGGTCGGCAAACTTTTAGAAGCCGAAATGAAGGAATTAAAAATTGCCGGAATCGCCGTACGCGATGAAGACAAAAAATCTCTGTTCTCAGCTCGTGAACGGAATAATCAAGGTGGCGTTGTTGAATCGCAAGGCAATCTGACAGGCAACTATGTTAACGCAACTCGCGAAGTAAAACGTGGCGATAAGATAATAGGAAATGTTAACGTTATTCTCACTCCAAGCTATCTAAAGCTAGAACTCTTGCAGTTTGCACAAGGTATCGGCGGTATTGTAATAATACTCAACCTCGTAATGTTGATAATAATTGGTACTGTATTAGGGCGGGTAATTGTCCGACCGCTCAAGAGACTTGCTGCGAACGCAGAACGCATCTCTCAGGGTGATTTAAATCAGGAAATTGAAATTCATTCTGGTGATGAAATTGGCTATTTAGCATCCACGCTGAATCGAATGCAACTCAGTTTACGGGTAGCAATAAGCCGATTAACCAAGAAGTAATATATAAACTATCAAAAATCGCACGGAGTCCGTAACACCGTGCGATTTTTTCTATCTCTTTAAAATCACGGACTTTTGTATTACAAGGATCTCGCACTGAACGAATCACAGTCCTCAACGTTACTACTTCCTAAGCCTCGCTTAAACCAACGAACCCGTTGATCTGACGTTCCATGTGTAAAACTATCTGGCGACACATGACCGCGAGACTGTTTTTGCAATCGGTCATCTCCAATTGCAGCCGCAGCAGCAAGAGCCTCCTCTAAATCCCCGGCTTCAAGAATATTTTTCGCTCGATCCGCGTGGCGTGCCCACAGACCGGCTAAACAATCAGCTTGCAGCTCCATACGGACTGACAACTTGTTCGCCTCGGTCTGGCTCGCACTGCCTTGTGCTTGACGAACTCTGCTAGCAATACCAAGTAAATTCTGAACATGATGACCAACTTCATGAGCAATAACATAAGCCTGCGCAAAGTCACCGGATGCTCCATATCGATCACGCATATCATTGTAGAAAGATAAATCTATATAAACTTTCTGATCAGCAGGACAATAAAATGGGCCTACTGCAGATTGTGCGGTTCCACAAGCCGAATTCACAACACCAGAGAATGTAACCAATGTGGGTTCTATGTACTGGCGATTTTCCTCGGCGAATAATTCATTCCAACTGTCTTCCGTATCGGCAAGTACTACTGCAGTAAATTCCTTCATCTGATCTTCTTCCGCACTTGTCGCTCGAGTTGTATTTGAGCTACTTACAGAAGGCCCAGAAGCCGACTCCAGGCCTTGCAATACGACACTTGGATCAATGCCGAAGTACATTGCCACGAGCACAAGAACAATTGTACTAATACCGCCTCCGGCAGAACGACGACCAAGTCGCATTCGACCACGCCCCATCCTACCTCTTGGGGAATTGCTCATACCGCGGCGATCTTCAATATTCTGGCTCCGTCTTCTACCCTTCCAACGCATAACTCATCCCCATTTTTAAAGTGATATTCAAATTAACGGACACGAAAACTAACCGGATGTATTCTTCTCGACCCATCGATGTCGGTCAATCAATCTCTCCTTTTTCCAAAAAGGCGCTCTATGTTTTAGTATTTCCATAATACTCCGACAACTGTCGAACGCTGCTGCCCGATGAGCAGACCAAACACAAACCAAAACGATATCATCTCCGGGGTAAATCTTTCCAACACGATGCACTACCAGTACTTCAAGAACTGGACTATCTTGTGTTACTTCAAAACACAATCGTTGCAATTCCTTTTCAGTCATTCCCGGGTAGTACTCAAGATCCATTTCGGTAACTTGGTCACCTTCATTAAAATCACGCATCGTGCCAACAAATACCGCAGTCGCACCAAATGCGCCGGCAAAGTCCATTGATGTTTGTGCGTTCTGAATTTCATTCCACGGATTAAAGCTTTTAGTGCGTAACGAGATAATCACTAGCCTATCCTCCGGTTACGGGCGGGAAAAATGCCACTTCATCGCCATCGCAAACATCACTTTCCTGATCTCGATACGCGTGATTAATTGCGACTAGAATATGCGGATCTAAAGTTAATGAAGTCGACATCTTCCATATTGCTTTGACAGAGCAGCTCTGTTCGATTGTAATATCGACGCGATCACAGCCTGTCTGTTCTCGTAACGAGGCGAAAAATTTTACCGTAACAGTCATTTAAATTAATTAGTTCAATTCTGAGTTAAAAAACCACATATTCGTGGACCATAAACATCATAGCCTATCCCAGGAGTACGTTTCTGTGCAAAGAGAATTTATACCTGTATCCATGAGTGTACTTACCGTTTCGGATACTCGAACAGAAGAACAGGATAAGTCCGGCAAACTTATTGTTTCCCGAGCCCGTGATTGCGGTCACGCCATTATAGAAAAGGCCATCTGCCAAGACGATATCTATCAAATACGAAGCGTTATATCGAACTGGATCGTAAACCCTAAAATACAGGTCATAATAACAACGGGCGGCACCGGTGTGACCGGCCGCGATGGGACACCTGAGGCCGTTGCTCCGCTGCTTGATAAAACCATAGTCGGGTTTGGAGAAATGTTCCGTATGATATCGTATGACGAAATCGGAACATCGTCGTTGCAGTCACGTGCTATTGCTGGCGTTACAAACGGAACCTACCTATTTTGCCTTCCCGGTTCGTCCGGTGCATGCGCTACGGCCTGGGATAAACTAATCGCAAAACAACTGGATTATCGAACGCGTCCCTGTAATCTGGTCGAACTAATGCCACGTCTACTTGAACATCTTCAATAAAATGGACGCTGCCGGAACTGCTGTTCACGTAATATTGCAGCTTCCGGCAATCGACAACCTAATCGATTAAAGAATGTTCGTAAAAATCTATACGTTAACCCCCAGACTATATGTTTATCATCATCACCAAACGAAATTCCTGGATAACAGATTTCTTGTTGCTTAGCCCATAGAACGTTGACATAGTTGTTTATGTCTAGCAGATGATCTACTGGTACTCGTACAACACTTTTTACTTCGTTATTTACACGTATATCCGCAACATGATCAAGCATATAAACAAAACAAGAAATCACCATTCCAGCAGAAGTTCCACCATGTCGACCCGGGAGATCATCCAAACGTCCTATAACGGATCTTTCATTAATTCGAATTCCAATTTCCTCTTCAGTCTCTCGTAAGGCAACGGCTTCGCTATCAACATCATGTCTTTCTCGTCGACCACCTGGAAATGCTATCTGCCCCGACCACGGATCACCTTTTCTTGTAGCACGCTCAATAAAAAGTATGGACCAATGATCTTTACCTGCTGGTTCAATAATTAATGCTACGGCTGCATGAGAGGTGTTTTCTAGGGAATGCAGAACAGGTTGAGGGGTGGAAAGTTGTTGATTAATGATCTTCGCGTCAAGCTGATTGGCCAGTATACGAGAATAGTCATTAGTCACTTTTCTTCAGCCGGAAATAAATTACCAGTGATAACCAGCGCCGAATATGAAGCCGTCACTTTCACTACTTTCACCTGCTCCAGACGAATCTCCAGCATCAAGACGGAAACGTCGATAACCAAAACGAACAGATAGAGAAGGAGCTGGAGCAAAACTTAACCCTGCCTCAAATGCTCTGCCTTCAAAATTATTACTGGAAATAGAATTATCCAGCTCAGGCAACCAACTGGTTTGTCCATATACTGATATATCAGATGCTAACTCCAATTGACCTTCAGCAGTCAATCTTAATCCGGAATAGGTATCTGAGCTATCCAATGTAATCTCTTCCCATCCTGCGCCAAGCGCTACATAATTCTTTTCGCTTAATGAAAAGAAACGACGTTTAAGATCTACACTCAAATGCTCGGATGCGGAATACCCAGAGGTGTAGGAATCAAAAGATTGAACTTGGCCACGAACGCTCCACTTATTGTTCCACCATAGTTCAGCAAACCCCTCAATGGACTCTTGATTTTCGATTTTTTTATCCAATCCAGCAAACTCTGTAGACCAACGATCTAACCCTGCCTGCCCGTAAAATTCACCCGCAGCAGTGGTCTGGTGAGCTACACCACTCAAAATTATACAAGCAACAACCGTGCAAATTTTACGCGTTTCCACTTTTACCAAACTCAGTCTATTAAATCTAACAGCAATAATAACTGCTCATGATGCTATAGTTTACAACAATCTAGGAGTGTTTTCTAACACACTATCAGAGATTCGGACCATACATCTGACCATTATTGAATTTTAATGATAGGTGAAGTCTTAAATGACAACCCCTATACTTCATCATCAATCATCGCAACCCCACAGAACGAACATAAACAGTCTCAAAATTTTCAAAGTGCAACTATTCTTTTCACCCCTAACTTTATAATTCGAAACAGTGCTCCAGGATCAAATAACAGAGGTGCGGCTTGATAAGTGGTTATGGGCGGCTCGTTTCTACAAAACTCGCCAATTGTCCGCGACGGCGGTCAAGTCCAACCGCGTAGAGGTCAATGGCCGAAAAGCTAAGCCATCTAAGATGATTAAAGTAAACGACTCCCTGTCAATTCGAAAAGAACAGTTACGTTATGAAGTAACCGTATTGATTCTTCGCGAGAAACGTGTCAGCGCGGATTTGGCTGCAGAGATGTATGACGAGAGCAACGAGAGCATAGTCGCGCGCACTAGAGTAGCAACTCAACTTCGCGAACAGCGCAAGGCAAGCCGTTTTGAACCGGGACGGCCGAGCAAGAAAGATCGCCGATCTCTCGATCGACTTCGCCGTGGTGAAATTGAAAATTGACTGCACTTACGATTCCACTGTCTCTTTATGTTCACTTCCCGTGGTGTATCCAGAAATGTCCTTACTGTGACTTTAATTCCCACACACTGCGTGGCGAACTACCCGAGCGAGAATATCGAACAGTATTACTTAATGATTTACAGCGGGAACTAGAACTTTCGTCCGGTAAAATCCAAACAATCTTCTTTGGTGGTGGTACACCTTCACTTATCGATCCCGACACCATTCACGGAGTGATCAATACGGTACAAAGTCAAAACAGGCTAGCAAGCACTGCCGAAATTACTCTTGAGGCAAATCCCGGTTCTGCCGATACATCTCGATTCGAAGGTTATAGATCTGCTGGAGTCAATCGGTTATCTATTGGCATCCAAAGCCTGAACAATAGTAATTTAAAAAACCTCGGACGCATTCATTCTTCAAACCAGGGGATCGAGGCTATTGAGATTGGACGCACTGCTGGATTTAAAAATATCAATCTGGATATGATGTTTGGCTTGCAAAACCAAACTCATAAATCAGCAAAGGAAGATATTAGTGCCTTAATCGCCCTAGAACCGGAGCATATTTCCTATTATCAACTAACTCTAGAGCCTAATACAGCCTTTCACAATGCTCCTCCAAAACTACCGTACGATGACGATATTGTTGACATGCAAGATGCAGGTTTAGCATTACTTGCTGAACATCAATTTGAACGATATGAAGTATCTGCCTTTGCAAAAAAAGGATATCAAAGCCAACATAATTTAAATTACTGGCTTTTCGGTGACTACATCGCCATCGGTGCCGGTGCGCACGGCAAGGTAACAACACAGGGTGAAATCATTCGATACAGTAAACCACGACATCCGAAACGTTATCTAGAAAAGCCCGTTCCGCTAAGATCCGACGTCCGACTTCCCGATTTACAAAATACAATCTTCGAGTTTTTACTAAATGCACTCCGATTACCCAATGGATTTAGCGAAACTGTATTTACGCAACGTACCGGCATAACACTGGATAAACTCACGCCCCGTTTAAAGCGTCCAATCAGCAAAGGCCTGATAAGCCATCAAAACGGACGCGTTAAAACGACATCGACTGGATTTACTTATTTAAACGAATTACTGGAATATTTTTTGCCCGATGAATAATGAAATTGATCTGTACTATAGTGCAACACCGAACGGACATAAGGTTTTATTAGCTCTAGAGGAACTAGCAATTCCGTATAACATTCGATTTATAGACATAGAAAAAGGAGATCAGTTCTCCGCTGAATTCGATCGTATCTCTCCAAATAATCGTATTCCGGCAATCGTCGACAACACACCACTTGATCATTCGAATCCCATTAGTGTCTTCGAATCAGCTGCCATACTTGTCTACCTTGCCGAAAAGCACCAGAAGTTTCTGGATACCAGCATAAGGGGACGCACTGAAACCATGCAATGGTTATTCTGGCAAATGGCTGGACTTGGGCCTATGGCGGGTCAGGCACATCATTTCATTCATTACGCGCCCGTTTATATCGACTATGGGATTAAACGCTACGTCGCTGAATGTGCGCGACTCTACGGTGTTTTGAACAAGCGATTAACCAATCGGGAATATCTAGTAGAAGACTATTCAATTGCCGATATGGCCTGCTGGGGATGGGTAATGCGCCATCATAGGCATAATCAAAACCTTGATGACTTCCCAAATATCAAGAGATGGTACAACTCAATTGAGGCCAGACCCGCGGCACAAAATACACGAAAAATCGCTCGAAAGTATAGCGGTGTAAGTAGCGACGTCAGCGACGAAACCCGCGAGGTGCTGTTCAAAGGCTCATCACAAATATAGATAGGATCGACCAGATCTAATAGCCGGTCATTTCAAGATAGCCTTCACCTTTGATCGAAGCTCCCGCAAATGAGCCTTCTACATCCACAACACCTTCCCAATAAGAGAAATCCAAGTTTAAATATTGATTATTGAATGCGGCTAAGACAGTTAAGCTCATATCTAATGCTGGTATCGATAATTCCCAATTAATCGGGATATTACTATTTCCATTAGGCAGTGACCACGTTTCCTTCGGGGATAAAATAATCCCATCAGATTCGAATTTTTGTACCTGACCATCGGGTTGAATATAGATTGCATAACGATAGGGAGCGTTTGTGCGATTTCGCACTTGAAAAACCATCAGTGACGATTTGTCCGGAAAACGGAGCCCCATCCAATCCCACCCTAGCTGATTTCGATTCAATACCGATGTCGACCACTCCCGGTCCATCCACGAAGAACCCGTTACAACAAAAGACTCATCATCAACAATAAGCTCCCCGCGACTTTCGATATGCGGAAAACTAAAATAATAGGATGCACTATCACCATCCCAATTTTTCTCACTGTATCCTTCATCACCATGCAGTACTGGCGCTCCGTCAACAATTAACTGCAGATCCAAAGATACTGATTTACTGTTTGCTTGAACATGCCAATTACGCTTGTTTCTCGAATCGTCAATATCTACTTCCTCGACCGACCATCCATTTAACCAAACACGGAAGGGGTGAGCATTCACACCTGCTAGATTTATTGCGCCCCGTGCATAATCCTCAGCTGCGAATAACTTACCAGATTGAATATCGCTTAAGGCGAAATGTGCCATCCAAATATTAGACGAACTCCATTTCGAATCCTTGTAATTTGCTTCTTCTTGCCCGCCAAACCGAAAGAAAGTTAACTGATAGCCAAACCGTCTACCATTCTTCGACGTGAGAATACCGGTAAAATACCACCACTCCTGTCGATAGTTCGAATGAGCACCAAAATCTTTTGGTAAAGAGATTGGACTACCGCGAATTACCGATTTAAAAGATGCATCCGGTTTTGATGATAAAAACTCAACAACGTCATTCGACGGCACATCAGTCGCTACATCAATTAACTCCTCGTTACTCCACAATAAAAATACACTGATAAGTGCTACCAGCAACATGAATGCCACCGCCACCTTTCCCAGTAATCTCATTGCTAATGAGTTGTCATACAAGTGTCAAAGTCCATAAAAGAAATACTAATTAACGATATTTATTGGCTTACTGGAATAAAAATCAACTACATTTTTCAAAGCTATTCGAGTTAGACGTTGAGACGCCTCCGGTGTAGAAAAAGCTATATGTGGTGTCAACACCACATTATCGAGCAAAGTTAGTTTATTTGACGGACCCAGTGGTTCAGTATGAAACACATCGAGACCCGCTGCAGCTATACGACCATCAGTGAGCACTTCTACTAATGCATCCTCGTCGACAACTTCACCTCGAGCGGTGTTTATAAACAAGGCACCTGGTTTTAGCCTGTCCAATACGTCTCGACTAATTAAGTTTTCTGTTTGCGGTGTATGTGCAATATGGACAGATAATACATCGGAGCGTTCCAGCAATGCATCAAAACCAACAAACTCAACATTTGGAAATAAGTGTTGATATTTACTCTTTGATCTCGTCCAGACAATAACCCGCATACCAAGTGCTGCTACCATCCGCGAAAAAGCTTGAGCGATACCACCAAAGCCTACCAAGCCAATTGTCTTTCCGCACAATTCAATACTACGTTCTTCAGAACGCCATAGACCGTTCTTCAAGTCTTTATCGTAACCGCAGATATTCTTTGCACTGGAGAGAAGCAATGCCAATGCATGTTCCGCAACTGCATTATCGCCATACCCGGGACTATTACACACGGTTATTCCTCGTTCTCGAGCCGATTGCATATCAACAAATTTTTGAACACCAATACCCGTGAACGAAATTATTTCTAGTTCCTTGGCCTCAAGCATTACCTCGTTGGGTAAATTCCAACCTAGAACGATTGCATGAGCATTTCTTATACGTTCAATAAATATCTCATTATTTTCGGGGGCATCACTATACAGCTTAAAATTTCCAACCAATTCAAGATCAAGTCTTAACCCACTATCAATTTGTTCTTCGGTGCCCGCATCTGCGTCTGGATACACAATTTCCTTTTTAGTCATATTAGTCAAACTCTAGGTTGATATACATTTGCAACATTAATCACGTTTGAGATTGTGTGCTATATCAAATTTTCGTAGGTGCAACGTCGCTAACACGCCGGCAACCAAAGCAGATACTATAGCGATACTCAACGATTGACCGAGAACACTTGGTGACAAGATAGTTTGCATCGACCAGCCGAATGATCGCTGATTTATAACATTAATCAAGACCGTACATAATGCAATGCCAATTGGTAAAGAGAAAACCCCAATTACTAATCCTATAACGCCTGTGTGAATCTGAGTACTCCTAACTAAATCTAATCGTGTAAAACCTATCGCACGCAAAATAGAAATTTGGTGACGTCGCTCTAGTTGAACACACAACAGCGCAGACACTATGGCACTGATTGCTATCAATATTGTTAGTAAACGCAATATACCAGTGATTTCAAAGGTTTGATCAAATACCTTTAAGACCGATTGTTTTAGTGCTCTATTTGAACGTGCAAATAAAATCCCATTTTGATTCAAATCCCTCTCAAACTGATCCAAAGTTTCACCCACCGATATCCCGGCATTGGGTTTCAAGTAAAGCGCAGCCGAGCGATAACCTATTGCAGAGTTATAACGGCGCCAACTGTTAGCATGCAACGTGATCACCCCGTGTTCGCTTGAGTAATCAAAATAGATCGCTGCAACCGTAAAAGAAACAAAGCCGGAATCCGTATTTAAGCGAATGGCATCACCGGGACTCAGACTCATTCGGGAGGAAAGTGCTTCGGATATCAACGCAGCATTTCCATTCCTAAACTTGTTCCACAATCCCTTATTATCACCTTGCTTAATCTGGAATCCTTTAAACCCAGGCAACTCGGTATCCAGAACGAATAAATCCACCTTGCCCAAATTAGACTGAACCGCAGACCGACTTCCACGACTTACCGATACCACATTATCTAATCCCGAAAGTTTTTCAAGAACCATCGGAGATATCGTCGCAGAGTCAGATTGTGATGAACTAATATAAATATCTGCCCGTAAATAATTATTAAGCCAATGATCGACACTATATCGAAAACTATCAATCATTAGGGAAACCCCGAGCGTGGTTGCCACTGCGACAGATAATGCAATTGCCGCTAGACCTGTGCGACTTAAATTTTCCCTTATACTTCGCACGCCCATTAATACCCACGGTCGTGAAACAAACGCGTTAGCTGTTTCAATAAATGCCGCAATCTTGCTTAATATAAAAGGCAAAGGAAAGCACATACCCACGATCAATAAAAACAAGGCAAGAAAAGCCGATTGAAGCGAGCTACCAAGCAGTATTATTCCTATCGCCATTAACACACATACAATAGCGAACCAAATACTCCTTATGCTTACCAACGGACTTTGCGGAATAGAGTGATGACTCAACTGAGTTGTCAACGTCTGACGTCTGGATGTCCAAGCAGGATAAACCACCGCCAGCAAAGAAGCTCCAATACCAAGCAGCATGGCCTTTAGTAATGTAAATGCAGGCACTTCTATAGCTTGCCGAGCCAAGTCGAAATACAATGTGTTTATCGTGTTCGTAACTAATCCGTAGAGTACTTGGCTGAGTAGAACACCCAGGACTGAGCCAAGTATGGTGCCCACTAAGCCCAGTAAAAAAGCCTCAGCCATCAACAAGGCAAATAGATGTGTATGGGTAAGCCCTAAAACCCGTAGCAATGCGAATAATCCCTTGCGCCTCAGCATCTGGAAACTAACGGTATTAAACACAAGAAATATTCCAACAACCAATGCCAACAACCCCATTGCTTCTAGGTTTGTTTGAAAAGCCCGACTCATTTCACCTTCGACGTGGTTTTTTGAATTCAAATCCGTTAGATAAACGCCCAGAGGTAAGGACGATTGGATCCGTTCCAATTCCTCTTGGTTTACGCGTAAATCAACATAGCTTATATTCTCTTTAAGATTCAGAAAAACCTGGGCGGCCGCGATATCTGTAACTAGCACGTTATCCAATACATCACTATCCGATTGCAGTATTCCACTGATCGTAAATGTCTTGTTACTGCCGCCAAAAGATAAATTCAAACCCGAATCAACAATATTCGCGTAACGTTGCTGAGTGCTCGGCGATACAAATAACGGAAAAGCAGATACCGAATTCATTCCCCAATTCGAATCCAGAGAGCGAATTCTCCGATCAGATAATGGATCAACACCCAGTAATTTTACCGATTGACCATCATCAACAATGACTACTCGAGCCTCTATTACTGGAGTGGCGTCGTAGATTCTCATCTCTACCTTTAGCCAGGTAAAAACACTCTGATTAATACCCCCTACTCCGCCAGTAATACGATGCGTGGCGAGGCCGTTTAACAGGGAATTAGATTTTTTAAACGAGTCAGACGCATTATGATTCGACAGATCAATAGCCACTATAGTAGCTACCCCTATAGCAATGCCAAGTATGCTTAAACCAAGCTGAACCGGGTGGCGATACCACTCGCGCAAAAAACTGATAAGAACAAGTATCATCGCACTAACGACATTTGTGCTGAACTAAAAACGTTAAGTTTCCCCTTGCTTAAAACATATCTTCGATCGGCTACCGACGCCGCTGTCTCGCTGTGAGTAACCATAATTATCGCCGCTCCCTGGTCCCTAGCTGTTCGCAACAAATCCAATACTGCACCACCAGACTCATCATCCAAGTTTCCGGTTGGCTCATCGGCTAACACAATCGGTGGTTGATGTACGATAGCTCGAACCACACTAACACGTTGCTGTTCGCCACCCGACAGTAAATCTGGGTAACTATTTTTTCTCTCAAACAACCCAGTCGATTTTAGTAACGAATCAGCGCGACCACGATCCGCTATGCCATTCAATTGCAACGGTAACACTATATTTTCATAGACTGTTAAGGTTGGTATTAAATTAAAGAATTGATAAATGAACCCAATTCGACGACGACGAAATAACGTGGTTTGTGGCTCACCCATATCGGCAACTTGTTGCCCATCTAACTGAACAAAACCAGCATCAGCCGTTTCGATCAATGCGATAATATTCAGCAATGTAGATTTACCAGACCCACTTGGCCCTGTTATAGCAACCATCTGCCCGCCTTTCACTTCCAATGAAAGCCCATCAAGAATCTGTCGCCCACCGGCTGCATCCTGATAGCATTTTTCGAGTTTACTCACGCTCACTGCCACCGGTGTGGGATTAGCAGTTCCTGAAATTATTTCAGACTTATTCAAAGGTTTTCCTGATTGGTTTTTTTCGTTTACTATATTCACCTACGAACAATACCAACAGCGCGCAAATAAGGAAATTAATTCGCGTTAAATCCGCACTAACTTATATTACTCAGGATTGTCTTATGATCGAACAAGCCCGTCTTCGCACTCGTCAACTGCAACAAAAACTAGCTGAAAATAACATACCGGTAGCGATATTAACGGATCAAAGCACCATCGCCTATTTTGCCGGCTTTTGGGGTTATTTGGGTATTGAATTTGGACGCCCCACATTTCTCCTGATAACTCCAGACGCAGAGCCTACCGTTATTACACCATTAATGGAAAGTGAAATGGTTGGCGCTATGACATGGGTCGAGGACATCCGAACGTGGGAAGATGTCGGCCAACGTAGTTGGCACAATGTGCTGGTAAAGGCTCTAGCCAATATACGGGGACCCGCGGGCATAGAGAAGCCACAGGTACCCCAGGTCGTTGCCGAATGCTTATCAGAAAATAGTATAGAGACAGTAGATATCGGCACTATTATTGGCGACATGCGAATGATTAAATCCGCCGAGGAAATAGTCGTTATGCGCGAAGCTGGGCATATCGCAGGTGCGATGATGAAGGCAGCCCATGTATCTTTGGCTATTGGAGAACCGGAATATGAATCGGCATTGGCAGTGGTTAATGCAGGCACCCGTGCCGCTGCAGGATTTTTGACAAAAGATGGTTGGGATGCCTTTGTCTCACCAATGATTCATAATCTACAAATACTACAAAGCGGTAAAGACACTTCCATGGTGCATCGGCGGGCCAGCACCAAACTCTATGACATCGGCGATCCAGTTTATTTCTGCTTTTGTAATATGGCAGAATTCAAGCAATATAAACTTGGCTTCGATCGTATGTTTTTTATCGAAGAGGTAGGCGATCAAGAACGGGAAATCCAACAAGCAGCTATCGATGCCCAACAAGCGGCCCTAGCCGTACTGCGCCCTGGAATACGCGCAGAAGAAGTGGCTCTCGCTGCAGATGAAGTCTATGCCGAGCGCGGCTACTCTACAGGATATCGCACCGGTCGCTCAATTGGAGTAGCCTATCTTGAACAACCGGAGCTAAAGGCCGGGTATCACACCATTCTACAAGCCGGAATGACCTTTGCCGTCGACGGGGGTATTTCCGTCGACGGTGTGTGTGGCGGCAGAATCGGCGATTCAGTTGTTGTTACAGAAACCGGATTTGAATATTTGACTGAATATCCGCGTGAAGTTCTGATTTCGGGTGCAGAAAATATCGCCTAAAGCATTTCCGACTGAACATCGGTCAAAGCTTGTTCAAGGATATCGAACATTTGGTCAATTTGCTCTTTGGTAATAATCAGCGGTGGTGAGAACACACACATGTTAATTAGTGGTCTCACCAGTAATCCAAGCTCCTCACAACGCTGATCGATACGCGCACCAAATTCATGATCAATTTTTAGCTTATCCTCAACAGGCGAATTGGCACCCGCACTGCCTTCAATACAACCCATTAAGCCTTCGCCGCGAATATCCCCAACAATCTCGAATCGGGCAAGTGCGTTCAAACGCTGCTGAAAATGTGGAACAACCTCTCGAACATGCTCTAAGATCCCCTCACTCTCAATGATCTCAATGTTTTTTAGTGCCGCGGCACAGCAAACAGGGTGACCCGAGTAAGTAAAACCGCTGGAGAAAACCGCACCGTCACGTTGTTCCTCTGGTAAGTCACCCATTAAACGATCCGAAATAAGGGCAGCACCTAGAGGCAAATAGCCAGATGTTAGACCCTTCGCACAAGTAATAATATCTGGAACAATGTCAAATACTTCTTCTGATGCGAACCAATGCCCCAGCCTTCCGAAACCGGTTACCACCTCGTCAGAAATATAAAGCACATCATGCTTACGACAAACGTCTAAACAGCGTTTATGATATCCCTTTGGCGGCACTACAACACCTCCGGAAGCAAGTAATGGCTCTGCTATGAACGCCGCGACCTTATCAGCGCCACAGTTCTCAATCATATTATCTAGATCGGCAACTTTTTCATCACACCAGTCTTCCACTGACACACCTTCAGAGCGTTTATAGGGATTCACATCCGGTAGAAAACGCACTA
>CAJQKF010000095.1 GCA_905478855.1 uncultured Gammaproteobacteria bacterium | reverse complement strand
CAATCGACCATGGACCGATTGAACCATCGACCCAGAAAGACGCTGAACTATAGAACGCCTCATGAGGCGTTCTATAGTTCAAAAGAAACCTTGACGGTTGCACTTAAGACTTGAACCCGGGAGTGTATTTTCAAGTAAAACTCGCATTAAAAATGCGGCGATGGTGTATCGTATGGATCACAGTATAGGCAGGGTGATACAAGCCATTGAAAATATCGGACAAACCGAAAATACACTCTTTTTCTTTACTAATGATAACGGTGGTGCAAAATCCAATGGCGCATCCAATAACCCGTTACGCGGAGCCAAAGGCACCCTGCTGGACGGCGGTATAAAAGTTCCGTTTATTATGTCCTGGAAAAAGCGTTTAAATAGTAAAACTATATCTGATAAAATTGTATCCACACTGGATATCGTGCCAACGGTGGCAAATGTTTCCGGAATTGTTCTACCGCTGGATCGGCAATATGATGGCATCAATCTACTCAAAGATATGGAGAAAGAGGAGACAATGCATTTTGAACGTACTCTCTACTGGAGGGTAAACTGGGCCTCCGCTATTCGTCACAATGGCCATAAACTCATTAGACTGCCAAATCAGGAATTGTGGTTATTCGATTTACGCAATGATCCCACAGAAACCACTAATATTTATTCTACTTCACCGGCTATTGCAAAAGACCTGACATTAAAACTGACCAATTGGGAATCCAACACTCCGACTGCAGCATGGGAAGCCAATAACATGTGGAAATCCAGAACTTTGCAGGGGTATCATCAATAAACTACCATAGCCCAATCCGTTAATGTTTAAAAAATAGGAACTCATGATTTACAAATTGCTTCTTGGTGCCGTTCTAGGCCTTTTCATTTCAATAACTACAACTGCAAATGAATCTCCCATACGCCTGGGTTGGCAAGTACCCTGGGCCACACAGGGTCAGTTAGTTATGGCATTAAAATACACCAATATTTCCAAGCTAACGGATACCCACATAGAATACTCAGGATTTAGTTACGGTGGCCCATTAAACAAGGCAGCTCTGGGTAATAACGTTGATATACTTCTTACGGCCGATCAACCGGCTATGGTACTGGTTTCCAGAAACCCGAACTTTCGTATTGTTTCGCGTATGATGTACAACCGGGTTTGTATTTATGTACCACCCGCATCTCCTCTCAATAGCCTGGCTGATATTTCCGGGAAAACTATCATGGGGCCCATTGGTGCGGCAGCAGAACGGGTAGCACTTACGGCCTTAAAAAAGGCCGATGTTGATATCACCAAACTACGTATCGGACAGCTCGATATGGCCCAACAATCGGCACTGCTCATTCGCAATAACAATAATAAATCCTGGCCTGAGATTGATGCCTTGTTTGGTTTTGATCCCCTGCCTGCGGTTTTCGATGCACAGGAAAAAGCACGTATGATCCACTGTGGCAAAGTTGTTTCAGTGGTGGTAGCCCATAAGGACATGATTGACAAGCGTCGGGACGAGCTTACCCAATTCCTTAAAGCATTTAAGATGAGTTGGCATTATTTTACAAAAAACCCTGAAACACTGAATCGATTATTTTCCCGAGATTCGAAACTCGAGGTAAGTAATGAGATCTTAGATAATGCAGCCTCGATCGAGCCCAATCGTTGGGTCGAGCGATATGAAGATTTACATTTCGGCTTTACAAATTCCGATTACGAAACATTTGAGCAAAGTAATCAATTTTTACTCAATAAGAAAATCATAACGCAACCTGTGGATATGCAAAAATTTATAGACCTAAGTATTGTTTCCAGCGCCGAAAGCGAGCCTTCCAAAGAATTGCTCGACGCAATTATAGTAGATGATGCTCAATAAGACATTCTAATGCCTAGAATTCGCGGTTTAATCGGTATCTTGTTGTTTGCAGGATTATGGCAATTTTTTTCCGCCTCAAACAGCCTTCTTTTACCGCCGTTAACCGACATTATTAGCGTATTTTTCAAGTCATTAGTTGAAGGAGATTTACTACGGGATATCATCGACAGCACCTGTCGTGTTGTCGCTGGTGTCTGTGTTGCGTTATCAATTGCCCTACCATTAGGCATTCTTAGTTCGCTATGGAAATCACTCCCTGAATACTGTAGCGGACTGGTCGAAATGATTCGACCGATCCCACCAATAGCGTGGGCACCGATTGCCATTATCGCCTTTGGAATTGGCGATGCGCCTGCAATAGCCATCGTAGCACTAGGTGCCTTTTTTCCGCTGTGGTTTGGTATTGTACAAGGGTTAAAAAATATCAAGGGTTCCCACCTGTACGCGGCTAAAAGCCTGGGTGCAAACTATAGGCTGGTGTTCACCGATATTATTGTTCCATCAGTTATGCCATTTTTTCTTCATGGTTTACGATTATCCGTAGGTCTCGGCTGGTTTTGTGTCGTAGCAGCCGAAATGCTTGGTGCCTCTAGCGGTTTGGGCTATGCCGTACAACTCTCCAGTCTTAATCTGGAAATGGAACGTCTATATACCTATTTAGTAACAATTGGTCTTACCGGTTATATAAGCAACAGCTTTTTGATGTATTTCGATACCCGATATGGAAGTGGTCGTCATGAATAGCTGGATTTCGTTTGATGGCGTCAGCTTTAATTACAATGAACAATCTGTGTTCAAAGATTTGTCATTTAACATACCGGTAAGCCAGGGAGTTTTGGGCATCGTTGGCAAAAGCGGTGTGGGGAAATCAACATTTTTAAACCTGGTTTCAGGCTACCTGAGACCAGTTAAAGGCTCCATTTCTGTCCACGGAAAGAAAGTTGAGACTATGGGAGCGGAACGACCCGTAGTCTTTCAGGATCATAATCTTTTCCCCTGGATGAACTTAATTGATAATGTGTGTTTTGGCCTTAAAGCAAAAGGTTTGCGACGTCGAGAGAGATATACCGCTGTACAGGAAATCTTAACGCACACTGGATTACTCGGTCATGAGCATAAACTCCCTTCAGAATTATCCGGCGGCATGCAACAAAGAGTAGGATTTGCACGCGCACTTAGCATCGAACCAGACTGTATTCTGCTTGACGAGCCTTTTGGTTCCCTTGACGTACATACGTCATCAGATATTCGCCACTATTTTCAGCGACAGTTATCAGAACATCACTCTAATGCGGTATTGGTAAGTCACAACCTCGATGAAGCAATAACAATGTGTGACGCGATTTTGTTATTACAGGTTAATGGCAAATATAGGCTAATCGAGTCGATAGAAAAATCGAGTGAATCTCAGGCATCTCAATTGGCACACTTAAAAGAACTCATTGCCGAGTGATCATCTCTTGAAAGATTCCATAAAGTTTCTTCTAGTCGGAATATTTCTCATCACCCTCGGAGTAGTCGAGTTCTTTGCACTCAAGCCGGATACTCTCCCCGGCATAGTGACTAATATTGAGGGTAATATTGACCTATCGTGTCCACGATGTAATGTTATTTTTCTTAATATTGAATTACTACGTGCGGATCATACCGGCTTAATAGGGAATACAACCTATACCCCTGCAATCGACCGGTTTTTTCGAAATAGTATTGTCTTTCATAACATGAGTTCCCCCGGTGGCGAGACATTCTTAAGTAATACCGCCGTGCAAACGGGCATACGCCCCCACGAACTGGATATATCCGGTCTGGATGTTGATCAACTCTCGAGATCCAAATCCAAATCCGGGAAATTTGAGTTAATCCACCGCGCATTAACCAGCAAATCATCCTTTTCGGAAATATTGCAAAAACATGGTTACCACACCATTGGAATAAATCAGGGCGGACGCGCCGGGTCAGGTGTGTTTCTTGATAGAGGTGTAGACGACTACACCCAATGGCCGAAAAAAGCCATGATTGACGACATGATCGATCAGGTGCGCCAAACTTTAAATAATACCGGCCAACAACCCTTTTATTTTCTATTCCGACCCACATTTCTACATAACCACCAATATCGATTAACTCAAGTACCCGAGTGGCTGGACAGATTAAAAATAATAAAAAGACCCTTTACCTATCAAACTCCGGAAAATAAAAGTAGCCATGGCTACCACCTAAAAAGAAATAAAAAAGTATCTGAGGCCGGTCAACGACGGATGGAACGCGCAATCTACCGTGCCCAATTGGAGCATGGGGATAAACAACTTGATCGTCTTTTTGGCCTACTCACACGGCTTTACATTAAAAATAGTATTATTGTGCTTTATTCCAATCATGGTTCAGGTTTGGGCGACAATGATATTTACGAACACGGAACGTCCTATCAATCGAGCATTCATGTTCCGCTCCTTATTAGACATCCGAAACTAACAAAACCGATACATATCCACACACCCACATCGTTATTCGATCTGGTGCCATCCATATCCAAAATGATCGGTGTGGACGAACCTCGATGGGCGATGCTGGAAACCTATCAGGAAACTATTTCCCGTGGTCAAGGACTAAAGCAACAACCGATTATCGGTAAAAACAGCTGGGATGAGTACATTCGCATAGAAAACTGGAAGTACATTGTGCTACGCGGTAGTAAACGTATGTTGTTTAATCTTGCATATGATCCCCATGAGGAAAAAAACCTTATTTTAGATTATCCTCAAAAAGCCGCAGAATTAGAGGTAATGCTCAAGTCCTATAAACATAACATTCGCAAAATTGAGTAAAGACTGAAATGCCCTCTTTTAAATCAATATCTATACTCGTCATTGTTTTGCTTTGCGCTGTTACCGTATTTCTGTTGTCGAGTAACAAAACAACGGTGTCCGAGCTTTGGGGTTACCCGGTAACGTTGCAGTTTACCCACCAGAATATCGCACAATACACTAAACAGACCCGTTCATTTCGGCTACAAGTTTCTCGCATTCATAACATCGATAAAGACGAGGCTACTCAACTCACCCGGGAAAAGATATTTCAGTTTAGTTCTCTATTCGAAAAACAACGGGCAGGTTATGTTGGGCAACAAACCGACTTTATTGAATGCGATGATAAGTTTCGGCCTGTTTTAGAAGAAAAAACACTGGATTCAGCAGAACTTGTATACTTTTCCGGATATGCAAACGAACGCTACGTACCTGGTGAATGCGACGAACAGCAAATTCGTTATAGTTATATAAATTTTCTTTTATACTGCAAAAACAAAAACACCTTTCTTGATGGCGAACTTTTTGTCGAAACAAAAAATACTGATCGAATACCGGCCCTGCTATCCAATATGAACTGTCATTTCGATTTACCCTCCAAATAAACTACTTTAGCTTAAACAGCCAGGATGAGATTCGCGGAATCGCCAGAAAGCTAAACAAAAAACCATGAGCAACAAATGCTACAGCAGGAGCAAATGATGCTCGCGGATCGTATATAAGTAAAACACCTGCAGCGATGGCTACATTTTTCATCGACAAGCCAATAATCAATGCATTCGTAACCCCCGGCTTTAAAAGAACACTAATAAAATATCTGCATATAAACAAAACACCAAAATCCTGCAAGAACACCAAAAATATAAGTCCCAGGATTTCTTCAGTTTCTGTATACGCCGTATTCAGTTTTCCAACTGCGTTTCCGAATAATGAGAAAACTAACAAGCCAAGTATAAGTGAATTAACCAATCCCTCAAACCGACTTATAATGATACGAAGTCGCGGTAAAAAACGTGTGATTAAAAAACCAATAATGGTTGGTAAAATAATCAGCAAAGTCATATAGCGAATTAATGGCAACAAATTTAATGCCGCCGATGTAGAAAAGCTATAGGACAACACGAACGGTGCCAAAAGCGGGCATAACACCATCGACGCAACAACTAGAATCATCGCATATTCAGAATCTCCGTTATGAATTCTGGAAAAATATGGAGCAACCATGGCAATCGGACACAATGACGAAAACACAAAACCATATAGGAACTGATCATCAGTTAATAAATAGTATGCAGGCACATACAATAGCAAGGGGAATACTATAAATCCGAATACCAATCCAATAATAGTTTCTCTAAGACGAGACGGTATATGTTGTATATTTTCCCAATTAACCGATAATCCGGCACTAATCATTAGTACAATAAGAAAAAATACGGCCATAGTAGATGCTTCCACTGCCGCAAATGGAAATGCAATACCTAAAATCATACCGACGAATATAGGTAAACCAAAAAACTGTGCCAATACAAGTAACTCCCATAGTAGAAGATTTTCTATCCATTTATCTAATGCGACTTAGATAAAACCTTTCGTAAGATAATAATGAGTGAAAAGAATTATACCTATAAAATAGTACTAATCGGTGCTTTGATAATTGCCGCCGTAAGTAGTATTTTAATTTTCCATCAATTTTCGTTAACAGAATCCGCCAACGACACCGTTGCCTCGAAACCCTTAAAACTATACTGGTTTATACCCGATGGCTTACGTGCAGAACCAGTAACATTCAAGATATTTGAGTGGGCTAGAGAAGGTAAACTACCCAATATAAAAACACTAATGGAACAGGGTAGTTACGGATATTCACTACCCGTATTTCCGGGGCATACCCCAACCAATTTCGCTACGTTACTTACGGGATCTACTCCTAACGTTCATGGTGTAGCTGATGGCCCTATGCGGCTTCAACGCTATCCGTTATCAATAATATCGAAAAGTGGCTTCAGTTCCCATGCTAAACAAGTTCCACCTATCTGGTACACATTAGAAAAAAACGGTTCCCGTGTAGCGCTTTTATCCGTACCGGGTTCTACACCGCCAGAATTGTCCAAGGGGATAACCATCAAAGGCCGATGGGGTGGTTGGGGTATTGAATTCGCTGCAACCAATTTTCACAATGCATCAGATACAACACTCAGAACACGCCAGGGTATTGAGAACCGCCTTTTTGAACAAGGTCAGCCACTTACCAAATATATCAATAGCAGCAAAGCCGATGGTTGGGTTTCACCACCTGAAAGTTTCAGCGAGCCCCGACAACTGCAATTAGAAAATTGGGGTGAAACATTATTCGCCTATATTTACGATAGTCAGAATGACAATATAGAACAATACGATCGAATACTATTGTCCAGAGACCGGAAAACTACACTCGTTGATCTAAGAGTTGGAGAATGGAGTGACTGGTTTTCGCTCAATCTTCAATGGCAAACGAGCAATGACTATAACCTGTTTACACCGAAAAAATCGAACTGGGAACTAGCACTCGGGGAAATTAACATCCCCACTATGAGTAAAATTAAAGTTATTCGATTAGGCGAAAAAGATGCATTTAGAATTCGGTTTTTATACGATGGATTAAATCGATTTTTATCCAAGCCTCCGGAAATTGCCGATTCACTGCGGCAATTTGCAGGACCAATGGTCGACTTTCCAGATAATTTTCCACCACAACTAATTCATGTAGCAGAAGATAAAGATACATTCTTTGAAGAGGCGCTGTTTAGTCTCGAATGGCACCGAAAGGCTGCACGATATCTCATCAAAAACTCAGACGCAGATATTATTATTCACGATATTTATACACCGAACCAAATACTAACCAGCCGATGGTGGATGGGTTTTGTCGACCCGGACAGCCCTGACTACGACACCATTACCTCTGAGGAGCGAGATAAACTGTGGTCAGAAATATTGAAGGTATATCAAGGAATTGACGATATTATTGGTGAGGTATTGGGTAACAAGGATGAAAATACCGCAATCGTATTAAGTTCTGACCATGGTGTTGTTCCTTTACATACCAGGGTTCATCTTAATAATTTATTTGCAAAAGAAGGCTGGCTTTCCTATCAATTGGATCCACAAACCGGTTACGCAAAAATTGACTGGGAAAAATCCCAGGTGGTATTTCTTAAGATGGATAATATTTATATAAATCCAAATGGCTTAGGTGGAAACTATACCCGATCCAGTGGCAAACAATATGAAGAATTGCGTTCCCGGGTAATCTCACGACTACAACGACTACGCACGGAACATAACAAACAGCCATTGGCTAAAGTATTACGCTGGGAGGATGCAGGACTAATGGATCTTCCCAGCGACCGTGTTGGAGATCTTATTGTTGCGAATTCTGTCGGCTTTGGTTGGTCTGAAACGATAAGCAAGGATCAAAAAATATTTAGCACTTCGCCAACAAGTGGCTACAAACAAGCGGTTATTCCAAAGTCCAGCAAAGGTATGTGGACACCCCTGATTATCTCTGGCCCCGGTGTGAAACAGAATTATTCGCTAAAAACACTGGCAAATCATATCGATCAATATCCAACTATTATGAATATTCTTAACCAACCCATACCAGAACATGTTACCGGTAAAATGATTGATGAAATATTTAATAAATAATCGTCAATTTGTCAGCTGCAGAATTTCTCTCTTTGCGTGATCCTTATGTTGATCCAATATATCGCTCAATTCTTTGACTATGGATGGGTGATCCGCCGCGATATTATGTGTCTCCAGAGGATCATCTTTTAGATTGTAAAGACGATTTTCGCGTAGCTCGTTTATCTCCAATCGCCATGGTGAGCTGACTATTTGTCTCGTCTCGATAATGCCCGGCTGTTCGAAAAATTCAATATATCGCGCATGTTGCCTGTTTTTTTTGTACTCATCTTTTTGAATCGGGTTATTTATCAATACAAGCTTTCGTTCATAATCCGACCAACGAAGTAATTTCCAATCACCCTTTATTAAAAAGTCATCTTTATCGTTGTTACCCCAAATATAGTCTCTTTTGTAGGCGTTTCCCTTCAGAACAGGAACCAGACTAATACCGTCTCCGGATGTCCAGGGAATATTTAAAAACGCCATTATGGTTGGAACTAAATCCAGCATAGAAACCGGTGTCTTAATGTGCAAGGGCTTCTGTACTTTTGGGTGCTTAATAAACAGTGGAACCCGAATATTCATTTCATGTCCGGTACCATTTGAGGCAAATATTCCATTGTCACCAATTTGCGTTGCATGGGTCGAAAAAAAGACAATGATCGTATTTGATTGAATTTCCTGTAAATATTCGAATATCTCGTACAAGGCATCATCGGCATAGCGCAATTGTTGCCGGTAAATACGATGTTCGGCCAAACGTGTTGCCTTACGTCCACTATGATAATCGGCTCTTACAATATAGCCATAGTCCATTTTTTTCATTCGGTACGGCTTGTAAATAATATCATCATGCAGGAATCGCTGCCGACCAACTGGGAAATACGCACTGTGCAATCGTGTAGGTATAGCATGCACATGCAAAAACCAGGGCGATTCCGCTTTTATTAGACGTTCTTTAGCATCACCGAAAATATCGGCAATCAAGGTTTTAAAAGGATAATCAACATACTCGGCAAAACCCCGGTCAAGCTGAGTATAGTGACCGGAACGTTTACCCTTTTGCAAGCTAATCGTATTATAACCAGACTCAAAAAGCTGCTCGGCAATACTCGGGTACTGTGTGAAAACTTTATTCCAAACTCCCAGACTTTTTTTTTGTCGAAGAGAGGAATAGCTATCTACATCAATTGCATAAAAATGAGGGTCCTTGGCGGTAAAAGTAGACAGATTTCCTCTGTACGTCGAACCTGCTGTTGCATAGGCATTTTCGAAAACTATGGAGTTTTTAAAGAACTGATCAATTTTCGGTGTCAAACTACTGTTGGAAATAAGACCTATATAATCACTTCGTAAGAAATCCAGATTCAAAAAAACGACATTGCACCCTCCACAATGGTAGTCGTCGGCGCGAGCAACCGCACTTAATAGTAGTAAAAATGAAAACAACGTTCGACGTATAGCCATTTTTATAACTAAAATTCTTACGTTTCTAAAATTAAATAACATTTTCACCAGTCCTCTGGAATAGAGAATTCCGTTCGCATTTCAGCGCTAATTAAATCCCCTTCAACCGATCCTTTTCTCCCTGAATGATTCTCCCCTGTGCCTAAGAGCCAAATTGACCCCGGAAACGGTAACGGGCTGATCGAAATAGAAGTATGTTTCTCATAGTGCCGCTTGATCATTGCGTGTGTTCCGAATAACACACGCAATTTATAAGAGCTAACACTCGCAACCAGTTTAGTTAACGATATTTTTTCATCAATAAATTCCGGTATATCCAACGCTTCAATTCTTTGTACCGCACTGCTTCCACAATGCCGATAAAATAGATCAACCACATGATAAGAAGATGAACCTTGTCTCATTTTGTATCCACGGGGAAAATACCACGCTGATTTTTCTATATCCCGATTTACAAAACCGGCAATACGATTACTTATGAGATCATCCGCATCAAAGAACATAATGCTATGAGGAGAAAAACGACGGGCAAAATTGACACCGACCATATATTTACTACCACGGTCTATTTGAATTGCTTCCATTCCAGTATTCGGTCGTGCAACACTGCTCGGCGGAGGAAAATTTACCTCCACAAAATCTACCCTATCCGAAAAATCCCAAACCGGTCGTCGATTACACACTACAACGACTCGAAAATTGCTATCTTCCTGCGCACAAACCGAATGTAGTGTTTGCCTTAAAAGGGTCAAAACACGATCATAATCATTGCAATTATGCGGATGCCGAACTGACGTAACAAAAACAATCATTGAATATAACGTTCTACAATGGCTGATCAGGAATCATTTAATTCGGCAATATCGCTTACCTGAAATAAAACCTGCTCAGCGTCTTCCTCTGTAATGTCCTTAGCTTCCGAAGTTTTATTGCGTTCTGATAACATACCAGTATAGTCAAGAACCGAAATATCATCGCTAGCTTGTGCACAAACTTGTAATTTGTCTAAGATCTCCTGTAACGCGACAATGTCAAGATGTCGTCGACCCGGTACAGGTTGCAAAAGTTCGTGAATTTGCTTATCGGCAAACTCAAACTCCGGGCACACATCGGAAACGTAGGGATGTAAATGTCTAATCTTTCGATCTAAAAGACTATTCCGATTAGAGTGTCGATTGGTATTAAAGAGATTTTTTCCAGTGAGAATCTCAAAAAAAACTATACCTAATGTGTACAGTAGTGCATTGGAGGATATTCTTTGGCCCGTGACAAACTGCTCAGGAGCCGCATAGTAAAAATATTCAAAGCCTGACTCCCGGGATATGGCATTCTGATCCGCAGGGGGTAATTCAAAATTGACGTGAGAAAATAACAAGTGTCCATCCATTCCAAAAAATAACGATGTCGGCGTAAATTCGAAAAAATGATCCCAGACACCATCAACACCCGGAATATTCCTATGTAACATTACCGCATTAAGAATTTGTTTAAAAAGTGCTGCACGAACCGATATAGGTAAATAGTCGGCTTGGGTGCTGGTTGATTGAATTAAGGTCGCTAAACTATAAGTTGACCGGGTGGTGAACTCGAACTCAACCGGGGAATTATTACAAAACGATTGGCTTTTATATTCAAAATAGGACGTTCCAAGAGTCGCTAGAAAATTTTGCTCATTACAAAATTGACGTACACGACTTGGATCATTTTGATAGTAAATCGGTAATTTTTTGACAATGGTAAAATTACCATCGTCGCCACTACGGGAAAATAACTCAAAACGTGGAGACGTGAATACCGGACTGACAGCTAAATTCTGTGTTGAAGTCATGTGATTATAATTGTTTATGGTAACGTGCCTAAGGGATTGTAGATCCGTATAAAGCCTAAAATAATACCAACTATCCGGCTAACAGCAATTTATTTATCACTAACATATTTTCTCTAATAACTTGTTTATTTTGCCAGAATAAGTATTATGAGCTCTTTAGTAAGAAATGGCTTAACCTAGCTTTGTCACATTAGAAATTTAAAATTCCTATTTGGTATTTTCTAGGAACACGAAAATGAAAGAGACTCCAGATTCAACGGATGAGAAACCCGTAAATGAAAACCGGGATAAAAGACGGCAATTACTGCAAACACTTGTCGCATCAGGCGCCATAGCAGGATCCGCTTTACCGTCTCAATGGCGTAAACCCGTCGTTAACTCGGTCATACTTCCGGCCCATGCACAAACATCCGGACTGGCCTTTGGTGGACCAATCAACGACGGATTAGGATTACTGGATCGTGTAATATCACCGGCCTATGCTGGCAGATCATTTTCTGACGGCTGCATACGGCTGGATGTCTCATCCGGCAGTGTCACTATAAAAATCCAGGACGACGGCGATTCCACTTTCAATGCTATTACCGAAGTCAAAAATAATAAATTTTCCACAACTGTCGGTCCAGCCGAGGTTAATGGTGAATTAATTACTGATGATGAAGGTAATATTACCCATATCGTGGGAACTGTAGAAGGACATGGCTTTACCGCAACAACGGGTGAAGCGAGTACTTGTCCAAGAGCCAAAGCAAAAGGAGCCTGCGAAAGTGCCGTCTTAATGGCTCTTTTGGAATCAGGTCCAACTGGCGCGCTATACGTTAGAGGGGAGCATTCAATAAACGGAGCTTGTTCCAAAACACTTTATGGTGATTATCCTGTTGCCTTTCTAATCGCCGATGGTGTAACTTTCGACTATCATACGACCGGGGATCAGGAGTGCTCTGTTACCGAAACCGCATTTATTGATGGCTGCGTAATATCGAGTTCGTTTAATGTCAATAGCGCCAGTAGTAGTTATGGTGTGGGTGTTGGCAGCGAAATTACCCTACGTTTCGAAGCCCCTGGAGGCTGTGTATGTTCGACTACCGCTACTGTTGCGCTAGACGGCGATTGATTTTCTGATCGTAACACTACAGACACTACGATAACGACAAAGCTTATCGTAGTGTTTCTATATACGGGAATAG
>CAJQKF010000094.1 GCA_905478855.1 uncultured Gammaproteobacteria bacterium | reverse complement strand
GATTCAAGTCGAAACTCCGGGCTAAAGGTACGACGTGTTTTGATTCTCATAATGACCTCACTTAATCTCTAGGGTGATATTATCACCTCTAATTAAGTGGCCAACTTAACTATGCCACTACAAATGATGATTTTGAAGAAGACCAAACATTTTCAATGTTTGGCACTAACCGTAAAGTTCAAGATTTTAACCTCTCTATTATAAGAGGACTTACAAAAAATAATAACAATGTGGCGACCAAGAACAAAAGTGAGGATAAAGACAGTACGATTATCGTATTGGATGAAGGTAAAAATAAAAAACACGAAAGACCCTCAGAAGAATTATCCGATACACCACAGGATATTGGAAGATGTTATATTTTTGGAAATACGTATCAAAAGTTTTCCGATGAAGATCACGGTGATGTCCCTGAAGTGATTAATATCACGTTAGCGTTAAGTGATAAGAAATTCGATAATCTCAAACAATTAGTTATCTCTGGCACAATTGACGGGCCTGTTACTCTAATCCTAGACAAAGTTTCAGGATTTTATGCTCCGTATTCGATTTTTTCTCGAGGGGATGACATAAAAGTTTTAACGCAGTTCCGTAGCGATAATTTAGTCATACCTGAAAACAGTAGTATTAAACCACCGGGATTAGGTAGTGTTGGAGAATTTAGTCTAAGGATTTCTAAGGAACTTTCTCTTTCGCATAAACATATCGATTATAAGAAGGAAATGCGTGAGAATATTAAGAAGGATCGGTGGCTTGAGCTGGAAAAATTACATAGCGATCTTGCAGAGGATACGGTAAACGAAACTCATGAAACCGTAGAAGAAAGCTACGTCGAGAAATTACTGCTTCAACTCCAAAGAAATGAAAAGGCAGTATCAGCTTTAAAGATACCAATTTGGGCTGGAATATTTTTGTTGCTCATCATCTGTAGAAATTCAGACTTGATCGGACAGTTACCCGTTTTGATGTAATTGCTTACATCACACAAAACGTTAAAGGTAACTCTCTTCTTTGCAACCCCATAAGATCGCAATGTGTCAGATTAGATCGAAACTTCTACAATTTAGGTTCAGAGGTAATCGTTGAGTCGGCCCTCGAACTCGATCATAAAGCGATTCAGAGCGGATTTCCAATGATGTATTGGCATGGTCCATTTCTTTGACGCATTCTGGATTGCCAGGTAAACCACTTTTTTGGCTGAATCATCGGTTGGAAATAACTTTCGTTTTCGGATGACTTTACGAATCACGCTATTCAACGATTCAATGGCATTGGTGGTGTAGATGGCTTGTGCAATCGTCTTTTCCTTCTCATTTACATTCCCCATAGAATAATGGAGGAACGCCCTTACGTCATCCTTGCTCTGTCCAACTTATGGGGTCCACTTCTTTCACCCGGTTGATCAGGGGCGAGAACTAGCGGCTAATATTACAGGTTGTGAGTTCGTTTTATTAGATTCTCGAAATCACGCAATTGTTCCGGAAGAGCCTGCATGGGCACGATTTTTCTGGGAACTAGAACGTTTTGTACTATCCTAGCTAGGACAATCAGAGGGGATTATGCATTTAGATCATCCTATGTGCCAGATTTTGGATTGGGCGACTTCCTTACGACGTTCGAGGAATATCGTTACTTTTCGACGTGTTAGTAAGAACTTGTTGGTTCGAAACAGACTGTCAATGAGTTTTAAGACTTACGAGCGTGGTTAGCATCTTAATTCCAGAGCTTTCCACTTATAGTTAATCTGGTGTTTTAGCTCTGGTCTGCTTGTTTATGTGAGATTAATTGTTGTAATTATGGTATAACCTCACGGAATTGTTGCTCAGTCTCCGTTTATCAATGGGATGTGTTAACAATCATTTCATTTTTATTGTCGCTATTCTCGTTCCAGCGACGAAGTTCTCGCAACGTAAAGTTGTTCCTCATTTTTCCGTTACTGTTTTATCTTACGCTGCGCTGTTGGTGCCTGCCGAGTTGACTGCTATGCCGGCATACTTTCTATCTACGAAATAACCTACAGTTATTTCGTATCACGATTGGATTACTATGAGTATCGGCAACACCGAAATACGAAGACATCCCCCGACAATTCTTTCTTTTGTCAAAGATATCCCCAATTTATGCTCCCTTGCGGGTTTGGCTTGCACTGTTTTATCCATTTACTTTAGCATTATTGGAATTTTTTATGCGGCAATGATTGGCATGGTTTGGGCTGTCGCGTTTGACTGGGCAGATGGACTAATTGCGCGAAAAATGAAAGGCCGTACGGGCGATGACAGCGCTTTTGGGGGTCAACTTGATGTTTTGATTGATATTGTTAGCTATGGAGTTACCCCGGCCGTACTTTTGCTTAGTTATGGGAAGTTCGACATGGTTTTCCTTCCTGGTGCTTTCCTAATGGTTGCAGCTGGTGCAATAAGACTGAGTTACTTTAGTACATTCGGCCTCTCTGACGGCTCAAAATATACCGGTCTTGCTCTGGATAATAATAGTCTTATTTTGGTTTTTATCTTTCTATTTGAGGGGTTTATAAGTCAAGATATTTTCTCTTTTGTGCTTTACGCTAGTGGTGTCGGGCTTGCCATTCTGAACGTCTCCCAAATTCAAACATCAAAATTATCTGGCAGTGCGTTTAATGTTTATGCTCTGGGTTTTTATACCCTTGGAATTACAAGCGTGTATGGCTGGAAATTATTCTAGGAAGTGACTATTTTGAATATTATTAAAAAACAAATTTTTTTAAACACCGGAATTAAGTAACTCGATGATTGTATATACCGTTGGTACATTCGACTTACTCCATGTAGGGCATCTTGCTTTATTGGAATATTGTGGAACCTTAGGCGATGTTGTAGCAGTCGGCGTAGCCTCTGACTGTGTTGTAAATTCTTATAAACCCAATGTTCCAGTTATTCCTCTTGATCAGCGAATGGAGATGCTTAAGGCGCTTCGAGTTGTCGATATTGTGCGTCCATATCACGAACTAGAATATGTATCTGGATGTAAGGAGTTAGAAGCCGATATTTTTGTAATAGGTGAGGATTGGGGCAGTAAGCCGTACAATATCGATGTGGAGTCGTTCCTTAAAAATGCAGGGAAAAAGATTGTACAAGTTCACTATAACCCGCGCACTTCTTCCTCTAAGATAAAACAAAATACTGTTGCTCAATTTCATACACGAAATTGTATTGAGCAGGCGGTTGCGTAATATAAACGTCGAATGTAAATCTGTAATGGTCATGGAATACATGACATTCATTACATAGGAATATAATTATTCTTTTCGCTAAGTTGCCTTAGAGTCTTTTTGCTCGTCGATTTATGTATAGCGTTTGATACACTAAGTGTATTCATAGCGATATTTATGTTCGGAGTTCACATACAATGAAATTTATTCATATAACCGACATTCACAAGATCAACACTTCCAAAGGCGAAAGATGGTTCTGTGACGAGGCTGAAGCCGTGGCGGCTGGTTGGCGACGGCACATTTATATATGCAAGCTATGTACAATTTCTGCAGAAAAATTCCAGTACATATTTATTTGACCTATATCAATCCGTATCACACACGTTCGCGCTATCATCACGGAATAACAAAACGAGATACAAAATGAAAATACTATCCTTACTGCTGATCCTACTTCCACTCAAAACATTCGCAATGGATAACGACTCGGATTTCAGCACCTATGGCGACGTAAACTGCGGCGAATACGTCTCCCAATTCAAAAAGCAACAGACCGCGCAGTCAGGTTATCTACACAAAGACTTCATTCAAACCTACGGTAAAATCATCGGCTTCATCACCGCGTGGAACTACCTATCCCCGAACGGGAAGGTAAACATCCTAGGAACCACAACCTTGGATGGTGTCAATTTGTGGCTCAACAATTGGTGCAACAAGAACCCATTGAAAAGCCACTACGAAGGTTTGATCGAGTCGCTGGAAGAGCTGGAGGGGGATGCTTGGAAGTATCCGATAATTTGGAAGGATACCGCAGAACTTTGGGAGAATTCCGCAGAACTTTGGAAGAAACGTTATTTGGATAAGTAACTCCACTCAACTTGAATGGTAGACTCTTATAATGTGTAGAAATTCAGACTTGATCGGACAGTTACCCGTTTTGATGTAATTGCTTACATCACACAAAACGTTAAAGGTAACTCTCTTCTTTGCAACCCCATAAGATCGCAATGTGTCAGATTAGATCGAAACTTCTACACATCATCGCTATTCAAATATTTTAAAATCATAAGATAGATTCTAAGTTTCTACTGATAAAGTAAATTTAGGTCTAGATTTAAATCTAAACTTATATGTGATACATTACGCAATACCACCGTTTAGCGAAATGTATCAGCCATGAAATACGTAACATATTACCGAGTTTCTACCCAACGCCAGGGGCTTAGTGGGTTAGGTATTGAAGCCCAGAAGCAATCAGTAGGCGAGTTTATTAAGACAAGGCCCGGTGAGTTGATCGAATCATTCACTGAGGTTCAGAGCGGCAGAAAAGATAATAGGACTGAATTATTAAAGGCGTTACGAAAGTGTCGTCTGTCGGGCGCAACATTATTAATAGCAAAGTTAGATCGACTTTCGCGGTCTGCATCATTTTTGATGGCTCTTAAAGAGTCTAGTGTTTCATTTATTGCCTGTGATATGCCCGAAGCTAATAATCTAACTGTGGGAATCATGGCGTTAATGGCAGAGCATGAAGCAGAGATGATTTCTCAGCGCACTAAAGCGGCTCTTGCGGCAGCGAAAGCTAGAGGCGTTCGATTAGGGAACCCAAACCTTCACCTAGTGCGCCATAACGATACATCCGTAGCTACAAAAACACGGATAAAATCTGCGAAGTCTAGGAATATGGAAATTCGATCGATGATTCAAGAAATCGAAGAGGAAGCAGGTCATAAGTTATCTAGTCGACAAATAGCTGCGCACTTAAATGAGGCTGGATGCACTACAACAAGAGGAAAACCTTTTAGTAACGTTGCAGTTCTGAGAATTTTAGCTGTATATACTCAAACTCGATCTGATAATCTAAAAATCTAGGTTCGATATAATCTGACAATGACGGTAGGATACTCATCTGGGACAGTCGTACTTTCTGAAGCTAATTGTAATTTTTCAACAAAGCGGGCATTCAGACTACCTTATCAGTATCTATAACATACTTTATGGATACTGATAGGGCAAAGAATAGAGTCCAGAATTTCACCTTGACTGAGGGGGGAGAGCGAAAAAAAGCGCCCCTGTTGTAAACCATACGGTAAGTCGTCAAAAGATGTTGGGACAGTCAGGTCTTAATATGAAGAGAGACGTTTTGATTATACAGCCTACATAGGAGCTTGCTGTGTTTCTGCGATGTGGGAGTGGATATTTTCTAAGTCGCTGAGTGCTTTAGGTGCAAGGGTTTTGTAAATCTAGCTATTAATAGTCCATATCTATCACTCAATTAGTAAAATTAATTTGAAATCATGTGACTAACTAAGGAAAACTGCGTTATTAAGGGCATAGAGGGTGAAGCATTTTTTTGTTACCTGCAACCGCCTTGAAGTTAAAGAATATGAAGAAAAGTCAACTTGGAGCTAAATAGTATGAAGAAAAGTCAACTTGGAGCTAAATAGTATGAAGAAAGATCAAAAGGTACTGTCTGCAACTTCCAGTGGTACGCCAGAAAAGTATAGTGAGCACATGGCGCACGAACAAGGTGCTGTAAAATCTACTTCACGGCGATCATTCCTTGGTAGTGCTGCCTCAGCTGTCGCTGCGGCAACAGTTGTATCAACATCCAGTGCGATCGCGAATCCATTGGAAGTACAACCGTCTTCAAAATCGATGGGCCGCACCACCGTCCCGCAAGGCTATGGCATGCCCTCGAAGTATGAGGATCACGTTACCCGTAATCGTACTGATGTGTACGTCAACAAGCAGAACTACTCTGACTGGAGCATGACCCCGATCCAGCATCAGCAGGGAATCATCACGCCAAATGGACTTATCTTCGAACGGCATCATGCGGGCATTCCTGACATTGATCCTGACACGCACGAGCTCGTCATCCACGGTATGGTTCGGCAACCGATGCGGTACACGATGGATAACCTGATGCGCTATCCTTCAGTCTCTAAGTTTCACTTTATGGAATGCTCGGGCAACGGCTTGACCGACTGGTTAGCTGTGAAATCAAAGACAGTACAACAGACCCATGGCTTGCTGTCGTGTTCCCAGTTCACGGGTGTTCCGTTGTCTTGGTTACTCGATGAGGTCGGTCTTGAATCCGGCGCCAAATGGTTGTTGTTCGAAGGGGCCGATGGTTCCGCGCACGCACGGAGTATCCCGCTTGATAAGGCGCTGGATGACGTGATGCTTGTCTTCGCGTCGGGCGGGGAGATGCTGCGTCCCGAGAATGGTTATCCTTTGAGAGCTTTCATCCCGGGGTGGGAAGGAAATACTTCGGTAAAGTGGCTGCGGCGCATCAAGGTTTCTGATCAGCCATGGCACCTGCGAAGTGAGACCGCTCGCTATACAGACCCCATGCCTGAGGGCAAATTTCGTCAGTTCTCAATGGAGATGGAGTGTAAATCCGTCATCACGAACCCATCAGGCGGTATGCAGATGCAGGGCCCGGGGCTCTATGAGCTTCAAGGTTTCGCTTGGTCTGGCAACGGCACTGTAAAGGCTGTCGATATCACAACCGATGGAGGGCGCAGCTGGCGTACTGCAGATCTAGAGGGGCCAGTGCTGGATAAGTGTCTGACAAGGTTCCGTTATCGTTGGAACTGGGACGGTGGTCCGGCGAAAATCGCAAGTCGCGCAGTGGACAGCACCGGTTATGTACAACCGACCGTAGCCGAGCTGGCAGAGAATCGGCGCATCGCGGGTTTTGTACAGCATCATAATGGGATTTTTCCTTGGGCCATTAACACAAAGGGGGAGGTATCAAATGCAATTGCGTAAAATTACTATAGCTAGTGGGTTAGCGCTTGCCTTATCTTTTTCTAGCGCGTTCGCAGGTGGTTCCAAGCCCGCTGTAAGCTTCGGTACAACGATCACTGAAGCGGACATCGCGGCTTGGGATATCGACATTCAGACAGCCACCGGGAAGGGTCTGCCATCCGGATCCGGCTCTGTTGCGGAGGGTAAGGCATTGTTTGAAATGCAATGCGTTGCCTGCCATGGCGTTGATGCAGCCGGCGGCTCGCAGTATGGTTCGATGGTTGGCGGCAAACGGCCTTTGACCGGGGGTGGGTACCCGCATGCATCGATTCTGTTCGACTATATACGTCGCGCAATGCCGATGAATGCGCCTCAGTCCCTGTCGAATGATGAGGTCTACGCACTGACGGCATATATTTACGCGCTGAATGAATTTATCCCGCAAGATGCCGTACTGGATGCTGAGTCTCTGGCTTCAATTCAGATGCCCGTCCACGTCCGAGATGGCTTTATCGTCGACGATCGGCCGGATACCGCTGCGACACGGTGTATGGAAGACTGTTAAGCAGTCATCGTTAATGTTATTGTAAAAACCTGAGGGCTGCCTCAGTTGGCTAGATTAATTTAGTCCATTGAGGCAGTCTAATAGATTACTTGGAAACAGCGGTGGCTTCTCCAGGAAATTCTTCCTCCATACCTGAACGTCATCGCTCCGCGTATTAAAAACCTTTAATCGCGCACAAGCCGCAAGACCTGCAAAAGAGTCCTCCTGGACCATGACACCGCTCGATAGTGGACAGGATATTGTCACTATGTCCGGCGAGCGATGCCTATGACCGCACCGCAGACCCTGTCGAATGACGAAGTCTATGCATTGACAGCCTATATCTACGCCCTGAACGGGTTGGTTGCAGAGGATGCTGTGCTTGATGCTGGCTCACTGGCCGCAATTAAGATGCCGAATCACGACGGATTCATCATTGATGACCGACCGGATGCAGATGTTACGCGTTGTATGGAAGGCTGCTAGCCTGAACTAAAAGGAAACTACGAGCCGCCATGAATTGGCGGCTCCTTGAACTTTCTCTGACCGCGGACTCGATACAGCTTACTAAAATACATCACTTCCGATTGTACCAATTGGTCGCGCTATTCGGACATCAGGTGAATGTTATCTGTTGTCAGAGATATTCTAATTTCCTCCCCAGATTCCAATCCATTTCGCTCTGCTAAGTGGGTTGATACTGAGAATAAAATCAGT
>CAJQKF010000093.1 GCA_905478855.1 uncultured Gammaproteobacteria bacterium | reverse complement strand
AAAAATCCTTGGGTAAGAAATTAACAATTTCTTCATTGCTTTCCCAAAGCTTGCCTAAATCCCTGGTCCAGGAGTTAGGCAGAATAGGATGGTCAAATTTGGCTTCAACACCACTTCAGGAAATTAAAAACGCCGAACTCCTGAGGATTGGAAAATTAATTAATGAGTGGCGATTGCTGCCGTCTGGAACAGAGGGCTATCGAACGGCAGAGGTTACGCGAGGTGGCGTTGTGGTTGATCAGGTATCTTCAAAAACCATGGAAGTTAAGAGTATTCCAAATCTCTTCCTCATTGGCGAGGTTCTAGATGTCACGGCTCATCTTGGGGGATATAACTTTCAGTGGGCCTGGTCTTCGGGCTATGTTGCGGGACTTAATGTGTAAGCGGTTACGATTTAATCTATAAATTTCTTTCGGATTACGGCGCCTTTATTAAGCTTGTATAATGGCAATAGCTATTTGTGATAGCCCCGCTTTCCTCATGGCTGATATCTGATATCGTGTGTTTTGGGTAAGATGTGTATGGGGATTCATCGTATTCCTCTTGCTTTGGGTTGAGGAAAACGTTTATTTTTATCCTCTCTTACTGATTAAACAGCGTTATTAGAGTTCCACTTACTGATTGAATTCACGTAACTTTACAATTTCTTTACTGTTAAATTGATTAAGTTGATATTAGGAATATACTTAGCTTTGTTCGACTTGGTGATTTAGTAAGTCATTTCATTTTTGCAAAACATATACGGGGTAGGACCATGTCAATAAAATTGATTCTTTCACCACTGGATGGTTCCGAGCGCAGTGTACAGGCAATGTGCACGGCACAGATTGTTGCCAAACGGTTCGGGTCTCACATTAAAGCGGTACACGTGAGAGAGAACGCACCGGAGCCTTATCTGTTCAGTAATCTTCCCGCAAGCCTGAAAGGAAATTTTGAGAAAGTTTCAAAAGATGCATCTAATGACTTGGCCGATAAAGTTACGGCACAGTTTGAAAGTTTTGTTAACGAGTATGAAATAGTTCGCAGTGAGGGTGTTCTTGCAACTGATCAGGTTAGTGCTTCGTTACATGTTTTTGATGGGAGCGCCGGCGAAGTTTTAATACGGGAAGGGCGCTTAGTTGATGTTATTACTATTGCTCGGCCGGAGTCCCATCAAATTGGTGGTTCGTTAGTAGGAGAGCGTCTTGAGTCACTTTTAATGAACACCGGTCGACCGGTGTTGGTGGTTCCACCCGATTGGTCCAGTCGTCGCGTGGAACATGCAGCTATTGGCTGGAACGGCAGTATAGAGGCTAGTCGTGCATTGTCTATGACGTTACCCTGGTTAACTCAAATGAAACGCGTTAGCGTGGTGACATCAACTAAGCGCCGGGAAAGTGCCGACCAGGTAGTCGAATATCTCTCGTTACACGGTTGTGTCGCTGATATTCAGTATCTGAGTGAAAAACAAAGTAGTGTGGGAAAAGGAATGCTTAATGTTTGTGCGGAAATTGGCGCAGAATTCTTGGTGGTAGGTGGCTTTAGCCACACTCGGGCTCACCAACGATTTTTTGGCGGTGTGACTAGCTACTTGTTAAAGAATACCAACGTAATTACGGTAATGGTTCATTAATCGATTATTGCTCTAGATGTTTGTGAACCACGCTGTTCATTAAGGATAGTATTTAATATCCAGTCTGAGAAGGCGGCTACTTCTGGGCGATATTGTTTATCGTGTGTGGTAACCAGATCGTAGCCAATATCTGTTGTCACTCGCTCTACAAACGGGCATACCAAAATGCCAGACTCAATGGGTTCTCGTAATATTGGCCAGCTGGCGAGAATCATTCCTTGGCCCGCTATCGCCGCTTGAAGCGCGAGCTCGTAGCCTCGAAATACCATTCCTCCTTGCGTATTAATGTTCTTAGTGTTGTTAATATCGACATGTGCCAGCCATCTTTCCCAGGCAAACCACCGTTTCGTTTCGCGTACCCACTCGAGTTGGGACATGTCCCAATGGATTAACGGCACAGAGTTCAGATCCTCAAGGCGGGTGATTTTCGGCGGCCCTGCCGCCATTGCCGGGCTACAGGCGGGAAAAATTTGGTCCTCAAACAGTCTGTGAGCGATAAAATTTCCATGGTTTTCTACGCCGTAACGAATAGCGATATCTACGTCATCCTCATTCAAGTCTGCAATATTTTGGGTTGAGTCGATTAATACACTAATCTGTGGGTTCTTGAGACGAAACTGATCGAGTTTCGGCACTAGCCAGGCTGTTGCAAAGGAGGTTTCCACCGTTACTATCAATTGATTAGGTCGCGGCTCCCCGCTCATCTTTTCTACTGAGGTTGCTAACATTTTCATTGCTGAGGATAGATCACCGCAGCTGGAGCGCCCTCTAGAAGTTAGTTGCAATCCTTGGCCTTTCCGTTCGAGAAGTTTCACGCCGATGGTATCTTCAAGTTTGCTGACCAGTTGTTTGACAGCTGCAGGTGTGACATTCAACTCCACTGATGCGGAATGGTAGTTGAGATGTCTAGCGACAACCTCAAATGCTCTTAGAGAGTTGAGTGACGGTAGGTTATGAGTCATAAGGAATTAATTAAATCTAAATACCCTGTTTAGATCAAGTAAATTTTTTATTCCCAAAATCATATGTATAGTTCAAGTCTACGGTGTTCCCGACTCGGTTACTGTTATTTAGATTAATTAAATTCTAAGTCGGATTTTCTGATTGTAATAATACTTTGGAGATAAAAATGCGTTCGAGTGATGGCAAAACAAGAGATTTAGTGACCAGTATGCCGGGAGCGGGTTGGGATTATGCCCTTACGCGTCATCCTTATCATGAAATCGAACGAGCCAAAGGGCCTCATTATTGTGTCTACAACCGTCGTCATATGGCCGTTTGTTTTGATGATCACTCCACAGAGGATGGCTATTGGCGTTTGCGTCAACAAGCAGCTGTATTAAATACCGGTGAATATCCACTGCAGTTTGAAGGTCCGGATGCAGAAAAACTATTGGATAAGTTATTTACCAAGGATATGACCAAAGTAAAAATTGGACGCTGTGGTTACGGAGTTGCCTGTTATGAGGACGGCGGATTGTTGGTGGATGGTATCGTCTTACGACTCGAGCAGGACAAGTTCTGGTATGCACAGGCCGATGGAGATTTTTACAGTTGGGCGCGGGCGCACAGTAGCGGAATGGACGTAGCAATAACTGATCCAGATATATTTGTCTCACAGGTTCAGGGCCCAAATGCTATGAAAATTTTGGCAGCGGCCAGCGACACGGGAATGCCCGAACCCTTTGGCTATTTTAGCATGGCTAAAGTATCATTTGGCGGCCAGGAAGTGGTGATCACCCGAACCGGCTATACCAACGAATTGGGTTGGGAATATTATACCGAATCACATCATGACGCCCATGCATTATGGGCACACCTTGAGTCTTCCGGGAAAGCCTACGGTATGGAAATCTTTGGTTTGGATGCTATGAACATCCGTCGTATAGAGGCCGGTATTCTAAATGCAGGCTCCGACTTCAACCATACAACCACGCCGTATGATACAAATCTTGGCCGCTTTGTCGACGAGGACAAGGGAGATTTCATTGGTAAACAAGCGCTGGCGACTGCATCCCGAAAACCCAGGCTACATGGCATTAAGTGCGCTGATGGTGAACCATTGATTTCAGCTCAAGTGATAATAGAAGGTAAGACGATTGGTAAGGTCACAGCTGGAGCAACGTCGCCATATTTGGGTATTGGTATTGGATACGCGCTTTTGGATACTACGGAATATGGGTCTGGGGCAGCCGTTGAAGTAGGTTGTCGAGATGGCTCAATGCAAAAAGCTGAGTTAGTGGAATTGCCATTCTACGACAAGCTTGCCGAAATTCCTCGTGGCAAGTTAATTGACATTCCTGAGCGACACTGAGGGGCCACGTATCACAACTGCTGTATGGTACCGATCGTATTTTAACGGTTAACTGATCGTTAGATTAAACTAGGAAAACATGGTGCTCTTTATTCGTAAAGCGCACTAACTGATAAGATAAAACTCTGTATTAAAAGACTCTAATTAACCGCCTAATTCATGAAAAAAATAGCAGGTGGTCTTTGCCGGATCCTTATTTACGTATGATATTACTTATGATGCGTTTATTTATGTGACCATTTTGTTTACGGATAAAGGCTTGTTAACTTGCTTTTCTTATCGATAATTACATTTTACGGGCCCTTAAATGCGTTGGTCGTAACTGGCCTTGATCAAGTGCAATAATCATCTTATCCCACACATCGATCTCATGTTCTAGAAACTCTTTTCCTACTGAAGTAGCTAGACTGTCGTATAGTAATCCACTTAATTGTGTTCTTTCATATCGAGCTTGCTTTTTATACCATTCGTTTCTATCGGTAATTTGGATATCAACAAAACCCGCCGATTCAAGCGCTGAATGATATTGTTCTGCTGAGGCAAGTCCGAAATCGAGACCTTCAGCGATCAAGTACTCCTGCATTTGTAGCGAAGGTTCGTCGTTGTAACCTGCTAACCAATCACTGGCAACGAACCATCCAGCATTTTGCAAGATGCGATGAATATCAATGGCCAGCGATTGTTTGTCTGGAATGTGAATTATCGAGTCTTTACTGGTCACTATGTCGAAGGTTTGGTCGTCAAAGACTAACGGACCCGGTTCTACTGTCAAAAACTCTGTTCTTTCCGATACTCCATATTTTCTTGCTAGCTCATCGCATTTATTTATTAAGTAGGGGTCGACGTCAATGCCTACTACTTTTTTTGCCTTGTGCTTACGTGTTAAGTGAATATCAACTCCACCAAGTCCACAGCCAATATCGAGAATATATTTATTCGTTAGGTTTATGCCTGCCAAATATCTATCGACTTCGCTCACGCCACCGGGTGATAAAAAGCCTTCGCCCCAAATAGCTTCTAATAGTGTAGTTAAGTTTTCGTCGTATTCTTGTACGTCATTGGACATGGGTGAACTCCGAATATGAGTGTATCTGCAGATAGTTAATCAGCTGTGTACTGTGGGCGTAGGGCTTCGTAATAGTGTACTTTTAAATCAGTTAGAGAAAAATTGAGTGTTGTTACTACTAAGCTCATGGGTGAGGGAAACCTCTTTGGGTTCGTTTTATAATGAATTAATTATTACAGACTATCAGTTGTACTTTTTATGTCAAATATCACACGTACGCATTTAACTGTTGAACAGTTAACAACGTCTTTTTCTATGGGTTCTCAAATTGACAATCGATGGTTTACACCTTTTGGGGCGACCACGAAATCAAAAAGTGATTTGTGTATCACCATCGATGTTATGCAAACCGAAATGTTTTCAAATCATCGTGGGTTTGAGGTAAACAACAAGCAAGTAGACGTTTTTCCTGCCTGTAAGATTCGGTTAACCAGTATCGACAATGTATTGGTTCCTGTAGATAGAGACTTATTGCATGATCGTGACGGGCAAAGTTATTGGGATATATCGTTATCCCCCGGAGAAGTCTGGTCTGAGGCCGGGGATGGGCAATGGTCGCGAGCTGTTTTACCCTTTCAGTTGTCCAATATTTTAGAAAGTGATTCACGGCACGGCTTGGCGATGTTCTTGTTTACTGACTCAAAACTTTCATCGATTTACTTTCAAATAGTCGCCGAGACGAAAGCTTTCGTAGCTCCCGAGAACCTTCAAGCGTGGGGATATTTATCTGCCAATCGGAAATCTCTTGATCCTAATGTGGGATTAGATGCTGTGCGAGGCATACGTCTCGAGATAGAAGAGCAGCATGGTTTATATGATTTGGATAGTCTTAAATCTGAAAAGACACGACTTTATTTTGATGAGATGGAGTCCGGTACCGGCAGTGATAGTACATTGGTGCATGGTTTGATCATTAATGACGAGATTTTTTCTACGCCTTGTCGCACGCCGGTGGGCGATTACCCTTATCCGCGTGCAATGAAATTCGGTATTTGGTCGGCGACAAAAACGGCGTTTGCAACAGTTGCCTGCCTGCGGCTCGCCCAAAGCTTTGGTGTTGACCCACGTTCTGCATTCGTGGGCGATCTTTTACCTGAGGCAAAGGGTTTTCCTGCATGGCAGGGCATAAGCATAGGAGATTGTCTTAATATGGCAACCGGTATTGGTACTGCTGCATCAGATGCAGACCCTCCCCGGATTTTTGGTGATTATTTGCTTGAAAAAAGAGAGACTAAAGGTGTTGTTAATGGCGCCGAAAGCTATCGGCGTTACTACGAGTGGTATTTGGCACTTAGTCAGTATGAGAAAAGCTTCGCTGCGCTTTCCTGTCCAAGCTATTCCTGGGGGCCAGGTGAGAGAGTTCGGTATAGAGATCAGGATCTTTATATTGCTGGAGCAGCGATGGATGCATGGCTAAAACGTCAGCAAGGGTCGGAAGCGCGAATTTGGAATGTAGTTCGTGACGAAGTGTATGAACCTGCCGGAGTTTATAACGCAATAAAATTTCACACCGTTGAAGCTGATCTGCATTGTGCGGTACCGTTGAGCGATGCTGGACTGTTATTGACGACGGATAATATCGCCGCTCTCGGTCGGTTGATACACAACCATGGGAAAATTAACCAAGAACAAGTACTCCATCCCGAGATGCTCGATGAGGTTTTTAATCCACGAATTTGTAAAGGCCTGCCGACTGGCACGTTTACCGCAGATGGAGAAGTCTATTATCATGCTGGAACATGGCATTTGCCCTATATGTCGAATAACAAGGAAATGTATTGGATACCCGTTATGCGTGGGTATGGCGGCCAATTCATTTATATTCTTCCGAACGGCGTTACGGCTTTCCGGTTTGGCTTTGATTCTTGCGATACTGAAGAACGGTATGACATGCTTAAACTCGTACGGCTGGCTGATGCAATCCAGCCGTTTTGATTTTTCGAAGTAATTTTATTTCTTTGTAGGTGCAGGGTTCATGATCACATCAGAGTCGAAGTTTGCCGGTATCTTGCCTTCGGTTGCGTATATATACAGTGCGGTTTTCAAAATTCCATTAAGCGCAGACAACGCTAATGATGTGGCAAACACCCAAAACAACGTAATTACGGCTAGTGTAATAATTACTGCTGGTCCAGCCTGCTCGAACATAATCATGCCCACGAAAAATACGATAAACGCAGGAAGGATGATAAATATTGATAATGCAGACATCCCCAACTGCGCTATAAGTAGCTCACCCCATGTTTTCTTGATAACAGCGGCTGATCGTTTTAACGCGGTAATTGGGCCTACTTTTTCCGCTACCAACACGGGAACAACAAAAAAGCTGGCAATTGCCCAACCGGCCCCAAGGAATCCAAATACAAATTTACCGATACCTTTCTGATTCTCCGCTAATTTCGATAGAATGAATCCAACAATCGAGGTTGTGAGTGCCCATACAAATATTTGCGGTAGACGATTTATAGATGCCTTTAATCCATCAGCTACGGTAGGGTCGCCGCCGGAAAATCGAATCCTGGCGCACGCGACTAAAGCGGTGTTGAAAAATATCATCACGAAATAGACAACGAAATAAATCGCGAAATCTAATGCAATCGCCAATGGATTAATATTTCCTTCGTCATCCATGGGCATGGTCATTGTGATAAATTCTTCAAATTCTCCGCTCATCACCAATGGTCCTGTAATACCGGCCAAAAGAACGCCGCATGTAAGTAAACTTAGCAATGGAAACATAATTAACTCTTTATCGAGTTTTAAGGCATTCCAGCACATCTTGGCGATGCTCCAGGCTCGAGAGAATTTTTTAAACATGATGTTTTCCGGTGAGATGCGATGGAGAATAGCGATGTTTACTATAAGGGTAGTTGTTGGTCTCGATGATCATAACGTCTAATAGTTGTGGTTAATATTACAATGAGTTCCAAGGTTCAATATCAACAAGACAGCTGTGAGCACTGCTGCCTTGTCCCAAGCGTGATGTACCTACATCTCTCGTTAATACGTTAGGGTTGCCTTGACTATCTGTACCGCTATTGTCGGGGGTAAACCAGGCGCCTGTTGGCAGCGCCACCACGCCGACTACGATATCCTTACTCAAATGGGCTTTCGCTAAACAAGAGCCACGATCATTAAATACACGAATAATACTTCCTTCAATAATTGATCGGGATGACGCGTCATCTGGATGAATTGTCATTAGAGTAGGGCGCTCTCCCGGGATATCGGCTATAGCGCATTCCATTTGACTATGCAGCTTGTCACCCGGTTGGGGAGAAACCAAATGCAATGGGTGTTTAATGGCGGAACTCGCACCGAGCCATTCCGTAGGCGGTAGCCAGGTTGGGTGCCCTGGACAATCATCGTAATTGAAACTGGCAATAGTGTCGGAGAAGATTTCGATTTTTCCGGAAGGTGTATTAAGTGGTGAAGCTTGTGGATCATTAATAAATGTGGCGAATGGTATTTCCGAAAACGCCGCACTACGTACCGGCAAATTCACCCAGTTCTGTTCTACTAGGGAATCGAAATTAGGAATAGGAATATTATCTTTTTCACATTGCTCACTAAACTCGGAGTAGAGATGGCGTAACCACTCGTCCGTTGTTCTATTCTCCGTAAATTCCTCTTCTATGCCCATTCTTTGCGCAAGCTGAGAGAAAATTTCGTAATCGTCCCTGGCTTCACCTACAGGTGAAATCAGTGCGGGCATGTGAAATAAATAGGAGTCTCCCTGAGCGCGTCCGATATCTTGTCTTTCGTATGGAGTGGTAGCAGGAAATACAATATCAGCTCGAAGTGCTGTAGCTGTCCACCAGGGTTCGTGAACGATAATAGTTTCAGGCTGTTGCCATGCCATCTCTAATCGTCCTAAATCTTGATGATGATGAAACGGGTTTCCTCCACACCAATAAACCAACTTTATATTCGGGTAGTTGAGTTGCTGACCATTAAATTCAAACCCTTCACCGGGGTGAAGCAACATATCCGCCACCCGTGCTACGGGGATATATTCTTTTACAGAGTTTCGTTTCTGTGGAAAGGTTAAACCGCCTAATCGCTTAACTGAAACCCCTATGCCACCGATAGCGCCGTAACCGTAGCCGATCCCACCACCAGGCTTACCAATCTGACCGAGCATGCACGCCAGTGTCGCCGCCATCCAATACGGTTGTTCACCGTGTTCTGCCCGTTGCAGTGACCACGCCACCGTTATGAGTGTTCTTGTCTCTGCCATTGTGCGCGCAAGATTGCGAATTGTTGCGTCATCTACGCCACAAATTTTTGCTGCCCATTCCGGAGTCTTCGGTTGTCCATCACTTTTACCGACTAAATATTTCTGAAACTTTTCGTATCCCGTGCAGTATTTTTCTAGAAACCCATAATCGGCTAATTTCTCTGCATCCAGCACCCACGCGAGTCCGAGCATCATGGCCGTATCGGTGCCCGGTCGTATCGCCATCCATTCGGCCCCATCTGGTGTGTCTGTGCGTTGGGGGCTAATATTTACGCGCTTAATACCGCGTTTTTCAAATTCTTCAAACCAAGGGTTAGTCTCGTGATGGGTCACTCCACCCATACTAACTTGGGAGTTTTTTGGATTAATACCGCCAAACATTACTAGTGTTTGCGTATGTTCGGCAATCATTGGCCAAGTATTGAGCTCGCTCCACATTAGTTTCAAAAAATGGATACCAAACACATGAGGAATAATGGCTTGAGCTGCAGCTGTGCTATAACTTGCTACGGAGGAGACATACCCACCCGTACAATTTAAAAATCGATGCACCTGCCCCAGCGCATGATGGAACCTTCCAGCGCTAGCCCAACCGTATGAACCACCAAAAATAGATGCATTGCCGGATTGTTTTTTAACTCGTTCGAGTTCTTTGGCAGCAATATCAAGAGCCTCGTCCCAGGGTAGTTCCACAAACTCTTCATTGCCGCGTAACTTTCGAGATTGTTGATGTAGTGGTCCATTTTCCAACCAGCTTTTACGAATAGAAGGTCGCATAACACGGGATGAATGATGGACTGCTTCTGGCAAGATGTGCGGTATAGACGACGGGTTTGGGTCATTTGGAAAATCCGATACTGATACGATTCTATCTCCACGGGTAGTGACGTTAAAAGCACCCCAGTGACTCGATGTCGTTTTGGTCGTTGTATTGTTCATGTTCGTGTCGATTATAAAATCGTGTATTAATTATGGAAGAAGTATCAGTAGATACAATGAATCTTACTCTAATTTAGGGCTGTAATGGTTTACGCCAGTCCAGCGTGTTCGGGAAACATAGATCTGTTGCCCACCTGTATTAAAAAACCCCGAATGAAAATATTTCATCGAATTATCAACACGTCCATCTGAGGCGGCTTGCATTATTTTTAATGAGTTCGGTCCTTAAATTTGTAAAACGTGTGATTGTGGGTCAGCCACATGGATATCAAAATCACGTTTGTGTGCCAACAACCATGTGTCTAAAACACCATTAAGCTGGACAAAGCAAAAGCGATCATCAGCGAGTCGAAACAGAACTCTGTCCATAAATAGACCGCCCTGACGAGTTCAGGCAATGGCATAGCGACCACGCTCTTGTTTCAAATTAGAAATCTTTCGCACAAATATGTGCTCCAGAAACTGCAAAACATCAGGCCCTGATGTTTCCACCGGGCGCTCAGGTATGTCATACAGAACAGCTTGTTGTCGTAGATACAATAGGCAGCATTATGATCTTCACCGTTGTCATGGGCGTCGGTTACCCCTAGTTTTAATAATACAGGGTGTGACTGTCTATGTAACCTTGGTTCTTTTTCCCGTGTAAAATGGAGTTAAATATTTTACAGTCAATTCTGAACTGCATTAGTCATTTTCTGCTATGAATCTGACGATATGAGCCGTGACATTGGAGTACAGCTATTCCATCTATTTGTTATTATGCTTTGCAAGAGGAACCACTCGTATTTTCATATCCTTGTTTAAAGATTAGTATAGGTTTGACCATTTTTTTAGAGAAATTACTGTTATGAATATGCTCGAACCCCAAGACTGGAGCTTTCCGCTACCCGTGGCTTACGGTCCCGGGCGTCTCGCCGAAATAGCAAGTTTCTGCCGTGATGCGGGCATGCAAAAGCCACTTCTAGTAACGGATCGGGGTAGTCAAAAACTGCCTTTTATTGCCACTATAATGCAGGCACTGCAAAACGACGGTTTACGTTGCGATATTTATGCCGGAATCTCGCCAAATCCACGTGAGGACGAAATTGCCGCTGGGCGTGATCTTTTTCGCAAAGGAGAGCATGACGGAATTATCGCTGTTGGGGGCGGTAGTGGAATGGATGGTGGCAAGGCAATAGCAACTGTTGCTACGAATACTATTAACTTGTGGGCGTTTGAATACGAACAAACTCCACCAGATATGAGTAATGAAGCACCATTCCCGCCGCTAATATGCATTCCGACTACGGCTGGCACTGGAGCGGAAACTGAGGGAACAGCGATGATTACTGATGTCGAACGTAGGATGAAATTTTGTACTTGGCACCCGAACTTAAAGCCGGTGCTTGCACTACTCGATCCGGAAATTACAGTGGGGCTTCCAGCCAATCTTACCGCCTGGACGGGATGTGATGCGATGGTGCATGCCATTGAAGCATATTGTGTTCCTGGTTTTCATCCGATGTGTGATGGTATAGCGCTTGAAGGGTTGAGATTGATTAATACCTGGTTATCCACAGCGGTAAATGATCCGGGTAATATTACGGCCAGAGGCGGCATGTTAACCGGCTCGTGCCTTGCCGGTATTTCGTTTCTAAAGGGACTTGGCTTAGTGCATGCAATTAGTCATATGGTAGGCGCCGAGTACGATACACATCATGGTCTAACCAACGCTATAGTGTTACCCGCGGTGTTGAAATTTAATGCGGATGCGATCGCAGATAAGGTGCCACAAATGGCCGAGTCGATGAGGCTTAAGGATAAATCTTTTGATGGCTTTTATGGTGCGGTTTGTGAAATATTGGATAACTTGCAAATACCCAAAACATTGGCCGATATTGGCGTGCCAATCGACTGCGTAGTTTCTATTGCAGAGAAAGCCATTCAGGATAGTGCGGCGGGTACGAATCCGAAACAAGCATCTGTCGCTGAAATTCAATCGATAATTGAAATTGCATTAACCGTTGGCCGATAGATTGAATAATTCAATCGTCGGGTTACTTTAAAACTTCCGAATCTATATAGAAACCCATGTCTTTTGTAAGTGTAGGCGATATCCAAATTCACTATAAGATCTCTGGCCAAGGCCCGCGTTTGCTATACATCTCTGGTACCGGAGCTGATCTTCGAAACAAACCCAATATATTCGATTCTCCATTGGCGGATCAGTTTGAAATTCTCGCATTCGATCAACGTGGGCTTGGACAAACTGATCGACCGGATATTCCGTATACCATGGAAGACTATGCCAATGATGCGGCAGAACTGTTGAAAGCAGTCGGTTGGCAATATTGTCATGTGATGGGTGTTTCGTTTGGTGGCATGGTCGCGCAGGAATTAGCGCTTCGTCATGGGGATTCTATCGACCACCTGGTACTCTGTTGTACTAGTAGTGGCGGCGCAGGTGGGCACTCCTACCCCTATCATGAGCTACCGGATCTACCCGTGGATGAAATGGTTTCATTATCAGTAGCACTTAATGATAGTCGACACGATGTTGAGTGGCAGAAAGAAAATTGTATGCGCTATGAAAGCATGGTAGCGCAGAGTAAAACACAGAATGCGGGCGTGGGTGAGCTAGGTCGAGAAATCGGCGCTCGGCGTCAGATTGAAGCGCGTATTGAACACAACACCTTCGAGCGTTTACCACAATTGGTGCACCCTTTATTTATTGCTGGCGGTGCATATGACGCTGTAGCGCCACCTGCTAATCTTGAGGCGATAAAACAGCAGGTAGACGGAGCAATGCTTGAGCTATTTCAGGGTGGACACGATTTTTATAATACGGATCCTAAAGCATATCAGCGTATCGTGGAGTTTTTATTAACGAAATTCGATAATTAGCAAAACCTAGTATCTTTGTTTCATTTCAGATCAATAACCATGTGGGTGAAAACTAATTTCTTATGCCTCCTCTTTTCTTGGATAAGGAAAATTCTGCTCGAACAGAGTCACCGTGCTGATTAAGTAATGGCACTAATTCTGGACGTTCTGCATCTGTTTTTACAGGAAGGTCTGCCATATTTACCAAACTTGGCCCGAACTGAGCCTGGAAGTTACGAATAAATTCGTGTTTCGACAAGTCCTCAACACTGCTCAATTGACCACAAGCTATATTGTTTTGATCAAGTAATGTGAGTAGTTCAACACGAGTTTTACGTGAGAAAACGTCATTTATTACCCTATGGAGTGCATCCCGATGGGCGACGCGATCTGTATTGTCTTTAAATCGGGGGTCATCAGTTAATTCATGTTGCTCGAGTACTGAATTACAGAAGACCTTCCACTCTCGATTACTCTGAATTGATATTAGTACTTGCGCATTGTGCTTGCAGGAGAATGCACCATAGGGTGCGATTAATGCATGGGTCAGTCCAAGTCGTTTTGGTGCACCAGCAAGATAGCGTTGTGCCAGTAATGGCATATTCATCCAATCGGCCATAACATCAAACATGGAAACGGCTAAATCAATACCACTGCCTGTGCGGCTACGTTGAAGTAAGGCGCGTAATATTGCGGAAAACGCCGTTAACCCAGTCGCGATATCACAAATCGATACGCCAACACGTGTTTCTGCATCTTCATTACCTGTTACTGCACAAAGACCGCTTTCTGCTTGTACCAGAAAATCATAAGCTTTTTTATTGGCCGCTTTACCCGTGTTGCCGTATCCATTTATTTCACAACAAACCAGTCCAGGGTTTGCCTTACGAAGCATTTCTCCGTCGAACCCTCTCCGAGCTAAAGCACCGGGTGCTAGATTATGTAAAAACACATCAGCTTTATGCAGCATACTATGCAGCAGTTTCACATCACAGCTCTGATTAAGATCAAGGCATACAGACTCTTTACCTCGATTAAGCCACGCAAATATAGTGCTGTTGCCGTTGGCACCCCGATCATAACCTCGTGCAAAGTCACCTTCTTTGCGTTCAATTTTTAGTACTCGAGCCCCGGCATCAGCAAGTAATAAACCGCAGTAAGGTGCCGATACTGCTTGTTCGATTGATACGACCAGAAAGCCGTCGAGTTCACGATTAAGTCCCATAAATTTCGTATGCTAAAGATAAATGTAGATATACTGGATAGTAGACAATATCATTTATTGATGCCGTAATTGAAGTGCAAAAAGCCAATTCTACGTTCCGTAGAATTGCATTCTTTCCAAGCAATTATCTGGTATTTATTTAAAGACGGATCTATTCGGTCAAAAAGAATTTTGATTGTTCTTGTACTCCAACTTATTTTAATTACACTGATTGGATCGGTAGTAGTGGATGATCAAGACTACGGCCTTAATCATTTGTGGTTACAATAAACGTTCGCTAAAAATATCTGTGGTCTGAATTTACGTGCTGTTTTTTCATGAAACCTAAAAACTCTGAGATGCCGTTTGACAACGAATCCTTCGCGGTGGATGTACAGCAGGGCTGGAAAGGACGATTTTCGTTAACAAAAACCCTATCCATAACCATCGGACTATTAGTACTAATTTCTGTGAGCAGCGTGCTGGGTGTTGGCGTGTGGCTAGCCCAAAAGAATACCTACTCTTTGCTTGGGGATAAGGTTAATGAATTCACTAACTCATCCGTTAACAGGGTCAAACATCATCTTCAATCGGCTGAGTATCAGGCTCAGTTTATCGTTAGTCGATTAGAAAAGGGTGAGGTCGATCTAACAAATACAGATCAATTTGGTATTCTACTCATGGGTGCGTTAGCAGCGGCCCCTCAGATTGAAGCGGTCATGTTTATCGATCCTGCAAAGCAGTCATTGATAGCATTTTGGGAGGATAATGAAGTGATCGTTGCACAAAGAGATCTATCAGATGACAGTGCGGTTCGACAAGCAATGTCGGGTGGCCAGTCCGATTCTGGCTGGGGTGCACCGGTATGGCATGAAGGTACCAACGAAACTTTTCTTAATTTATCCGTTCCTGTGGTTTTAGAAGGTAAGCCGATGGGCTTTATAGTATCCGTAGTGTCAGTTGATGAACTCTCTACATTTATAAGTGACGAAGAACAGCGAGATGATGGACGTGCGTTTATTCTTTATGGTCGCGATCATGTGTTAGCCCACTGGTTGATTCAACGTACTTACCCCGGTCGATCCAGCAATAGTCCTTTGCCTTTGTTGAAGAATTTCGGGGACATCATATTGTCTTCTATTTGGCAAACTGAGGGTCGTTATGAAACACCGTTACAATTTTCTAATGGTTCTAAAGGGCATAGTTTAGAGATACACGATGAGCAGTATATGTTTGTGTATCGCTCGGTTTCAGGGTTTGGGCCAAAGCCGATTATTGTCGGGGCTTATTTTAATGCGATAGATGTTACTGAAGAGATTTCTCGAATGGTTTTGTCCTTAGTTACTGGACTCATTGCGCTTGTTGTTTCACTGTTAGCGGCTATTTTTCTGGGACGCAAGATAGCCAAACCAATTATAGAATTTTCATCTGCGGCCAGTCGCGTTCGTGACCTAAAAATCAGCGAGGTGCCTAATTTACATGGAAGTATTTATCGTGAACTGAACGATCATGCTCGTTCTTTCAATGCGATGTTGAAGGCTTTACGTTGGTTTGAGTTGTATGTGCCACGTAGAGTGGTAGAGCGCCTGATTAAGCGTGATGAAGTCGATAGTATTATCTCTGAGACGGGTGAAGTAACTGTCATGTTTACCGACATAGTTGGTTTTTCCACAACCTCCCAAGGTATGTCCGCCCCGCAAGTCGCTGAGTTTGTAAATCATCACTTTACTTTGGTTGCCGCCTGTATCGAATCGGAGAATGGCATTGTTGACAAGTTTATCGGTGATTCAGTGATGGCGTTTTGGGATGCGTCGGATTCTGATGAGGAATCAGCGGTTCAAGCATGTCGAGCATCATTGGCCATTGCTAAAGCAATTGCTGAAGACAATCAGCGTGTTGGGGAAAAAGGCTTTCCGGCGATAGCTATCCGAATTGGTATCCATACTGGCAACGCCACGGTAGGTAATATCGGTGCAGTAGGCCGCATTAATTACACGATCATCGGGGATACTGTTAATGTTAGTCAACGCCTTGAGCAATTAGGGAAAATAATCTATCCGCTAGGGACTACCACCTCTATTTTAATTAGCGGCGACACTGCGGCTAAACTCAATGGAGAGTTCAATATGGTTTCTGTTGGTAGGCGTTTTCTTAAGGGCAGAACGGGTGATATCGAAGTCTTTAAGCTCGAGTGATGTCACAACATACTAACTGTAAATAGTCTGTTCTTTACCGGGGTGATTTAGCCTATCTTTCTTAATCACTGTTTACTTGTTTAAGTATCCACTGTTTAAACTTGAGTTCGGCTTCAGTTGATTGGCGGTCTGAACGTTGAAACAAGTAATAATTTCTATCGTCTATGTGCACGTCGAATGGTGCTACAAGAAGTTTAGTTTTAAGATCATCCTGAATCAGAGCTATACAGCCAAGCTCGATACCTTGACCTTGTATAGCCGCTTGATAACGAACGTTGCTATCGTCAATATAGATTGAGTGTAGATTATCGGGGATGTCTTGTTCACAGTGTTCAAACCAACGACTCCAGCTATCCCGATCGGTTTCCCTTAGCAGGGCAAATCGAAATAAATCTTCTGGTTTACTAATAGTCTTTGCATCTGCTAAGAGGGGACTAAATACAGGTGTGAGTTTTCCTGAAACCAGCTTGTAGCGCTCCAGCCCGGGACGTTCATTACCAGACCACTCAATTGAGAAATCAATGTTTCCCATACTAAAGTCGATAGGTTGATTACTGTGTTGAAGATGTAGCTCGACGTCTGGGTGTTCCGCCCAGAAATCTTCGAGTCGCGGGGTTAACCATTTTGCCGCGAAATAAGGCCGGAGACTAATGGTAACTATATTTTTACCTAACGTATTTCTAGTTTTGCTGACTATTTTTCTGAGCGAGAAGAAGATCTCTTGAAGGTCGGGAGCGAGCTTCAGTCCCGATTCAGTAAGAACGATATTTCTACCAGAGCGCTTTACCAGTGTTACACCGAGATTTTCCTCCAAACGACGAATAAGATGACTTATCGCCGATGGTGATACAGACAGTTCGTTAGCGGCTTGAGTTACATTCACATGTCGTGAAACCGCTTCAAATGCACGCAACGAATTCATTGGTGGCAGATTGGTGGGTTTCATAAATACTGATAAAAAATCAGTAATAGTTGAAATATTATCATTTGTTAGTCAAACGTTTTGTAAATACCATAATCCATCAGTTAGAAATGATGTTTACCATCAATTTACTTTTTATCATTAACCACTGGGTAATAATAACATGAAAAAACCATCAGTTTATAGAATGAGTGAAATTTCAGACCGTTTGGACAACCTTCCACAAGGCGGCACTTTTATCAAACCATTTGTGAATACTAAAATGGGTGCCAGTATGGCTGGCGGTATTAATTTTCTTAATAATGTCTCTGTACCGTGGGATTTGACTTGTGATGAGTTAATTTATTGTTTTCAAGGGGTTTTTCGTATGGTTGTTGATGGCGAATCCTATTCGCTGAATGCGGGGGATATGATGTATGTGCCAAAGGATAATCATGTCATTTATGAAGCAGATGAAAAGTGCGTCATTTTTTATGCCGCATACCCTGTTAACTGGAAAGAACTTTCCGGTGTGACACATGTTCCGGGTATTGACCCTTCCGATATGCCTTCTGAAAGCTAGCTGTAGATTGTTATGAGCTTTTCGTTTGAGTTATTTCATAATCCTTCGGGGAACATTAAACATGGCCTGCCAGCGTATGCCTATACTGATGAAGGGTTTCATCGAACGGAAAATCAGACGATATTTGCGCAAAACTGGATATTTGCCGGTTTTGCACATCAGATAGAAAACGCTGGTGACGTGATTCCTATTACTGTTGCTGGAAAACCCATTTTTTTAGTTAGAAATGAAAAAAATCAGGTTCTAGCGTTTCATAATGTATGTCGTCACCGTTGTTTGAAACTGGTTGATCAACCGAGAAATTGTGGCTCGACGATTCGCTGTCCTTATCATTCCTGGATTTACGGTTTAAATGGGGAGCTTCGTGTTACGCCATTTTTTAGTGGATTACAGCGTGAGGCTCCAGAAGGGTTTTCATTGGAGGAGAATGGATTGGTACCGGTTGCCTGCGAAGTATGGCACGATTGGATATTTTTGAATGTTGACGGAAAGGCTAAGCCGTTCGATCAGTTTATATTTCCCCTAAAACAACAGGTCGGAAAATTACCATTGGCCGATGTGCGTCCCGTGGCAACCGTAGATATGGGGGTGGTGAAATGTAACTGGAAATTATTGATGGAGAACTTTATTGAACCCTATCATGTGCAGTTTGTGCATAAAACCACAACCCAGCAACCATTGTGTGATCATCGAGTTATTATTGACCAACATTGCTTAGGTAGTGCGTGCGATATTGAAGATAAGCCGAGTGTTGATAAATCCACAACCCTTGCCGTTACATCGAAGTATCTTACATTGTTTCCTAACTTTGTGATGGGAACCTATGCACCGGATCAAATTGGTATTCATTTAAATATCCCAATGGGTGTTAGTGAAACTCGACAATTTAGAGTTATCTATGTGCATAAAGATAATTCAATTACGCAAACTCAAATTGAGCAACTAAAGACACTTTGGTACGATGTGCATAAAGAAGACCACGAAATTTGTGAACGACTTCAGGTTGGCAGACAATCTGAAGTTGCCGACAGTGGTGGCTATTTATCTCCCCATTGGGAAACCAGCGTTCGCCGGTTTCAGGAGATGGTGGTTCATTCCACAACTGTTGCTTAGCAAATAAAAGCAATAATTTAATTTTTACGGTAAGTAATATGACTATTGAAGCAGCAGGTCTACCAGATTTCAGGGTCGACCACACAATGATCAGGGTTCGGAACCTTCATAAAACCCTAGCGTTTTATGTTGATATTCTGGGCATGAAAGTTTTACGTCAGAATGAATATCCAGAAGGAAGATTCACTAATACGTTCATTGGTTATCAAGGCGAAGATGACGGAACTACATTAGAAATTACGTGGAACTGGGATCAGAGCGAGCCATATGACCGCGGAAATGGCTGGGGACATTTGGCTTTGAAAGTGTCTGATGTATATGCCGCAAGTAAATATTTAAAGTCTAAAGGTGTGGAGTTCTCGAAAGAACCTTCTCCAATGAAAAACGGTACAAGGGTGCTAGCATTCATTAAAGATCCTGATGGCTACCCTATTGAATTAAACGAACCACTGTCTTAGCAGTGATTTTTTTCTGAAATGACAACAAATGCAATGAATCAGTAGGGAGAAATTATGAGTAATCATTACTATGAAAATTTTGCCGATGCTTTACCTGATCTAAATGTTTTAGAAGTAAAGCAAGAGGAACTTGAAGCTGTGGGTGTTAAATATATCTTATCTTGTTGGATTGATACATTCGGTGTGCCGAAAACTAAGCCGGTTCCGATAAGTGATTTTATCTTGCTATGCATGGGCAAGGGGCCGCAGTTTGCTGTCCACTCAATTTCTTTCGTACCAGAATTAGGCCCAGCCGATTCTGATCAAGTACCGCTACCGGATATTGATACCATACAAATTTGTCCATGGGACAAAACCATTGCATGGGTTTTCTCTGATTTATGGTGGGAAGATAAGCCCTACAATCTTTGTCCAAGACAAGCATTGAAAAAACAGATTTGTGATGCTGCCAAGCAAGGCTATGCTATGCATGCGGGAATCGAGCCTGAGTTTATTGTTATGAAGTGGGATGGCAATGGCCAACCGATTAAAGCCTATGATGATGATCCTCAGCCTGGGCATGGTCTGCGTCCTCGTCGTCAGGCATTTGGTTACGATGTGGAATATTCTTTGGACTCCATGGGCTTTCTCGGTGAGATGATTGATATTCTTGAGGAGCTAGGCTGGAATGTGCACGATGTGGTAGCTGAAGGTGCGTACTCTCAATTCGAACTGGATTTTCATTATACCGATTTGTTAGAAATGGCCGATCGATTGGTATTTTTGCGAGTTTTATTAAAAGAAGTTGCTAAGAAACACGGTAACTTTGTTACGTTTATGCCTAAGCCAACTACGGGCGATTGGCGCTCCGGAGCACATATGAACACCTCAATGCAACGAGTCGATAATGTGGGTGTCAATATTTATGAAGGAGATAATGGCCAATGGAGTAGCGAAGCGTTAAATGCGGTTGGTGGAATACTTAAACATGGCGGGGCGATTACAGCTATTGCCTGCAGTACGGTCAATTCATATAACGGTCTCGTACCAAAGGTCGGTGGTTTTGAAGGGGGAACGTATACGTGGGCTCCTACACATATGGCTTATGGTAAAAATAACCGTTCTGCCATGCTGCGTTTACCCCAGAGTCGGTTTGCGATAGAAAATCGAGCCGCTGATATGTGCATGAATGTGTATCTTGGGCTTGGCATGATGTTAGCCGCGTCGGTTGACGGTATCGTTAACAAAATTGATCCGGGTAAATCTCTAGATGAAGATCTTTATGTAATGGATGATGCCGAGAAGGCTGAGCGTGCGATAACGCCTCTACCACGTAACTTGCTGGAAGCGACGGAAATACTTTCTAAAAGTGAGTTGGCTAAGAGTGTTTTGGGCCCGGTATTACTTAACTCCTTTGTTCAGTATAAGGTTGATGAATGGGAACGTTATCACCAGACCGTAACTGATTGGGAAGTGAATGAGTATCTAAGGCTTTACTAAAAGCTGGCGATGGCTTTCGAGAAAAACGATCATCGGAAAGTCTCAAATGATCGTTTTTTTGTGATTTCATGTCGAAGAATGTAGTTCGCAGATTTATTTTTGTGTTTAGATTTTATGCCTAATTACTGATTGTTTTCGCGACGGTTACCTATAACCGCAAGTAGTAAAATTGCTGGAGTAATTATTGTCAGTCCTGCCCAACCGGCTGGTCCCGGGAATTCAGCCAGAATCAACATGCTGAGTATGGCTCCACCAGCGGGCACGGCCGCCATAAATGCAGCGGTTGCCGAAGAGCCGATTCGGCCTACGGCGAAGGACACCAGGAGCAGACCGATAGTATTGGGAATTATCCCCTGGTAAAGGATCTGCAGATACAATTCATTGGTCGGAATATCGCTTAACCCGGTAGGTAAAAAGAAATACCAAACGGGAACGAATGTCACTGCGTTAATGAGTGAACTGCAAAGCAGCAGTTGAGTCGGCCCTATATTCCATAGTCTACTGAGCACAAGGTAAATTGAGAAAAAAAGTGCACCCCCAATAAACAACAAATCTCCTCGCCAACTTACGGATAGTTGCAGTTCTGAACTATCAAATGCGGCAAGACTAGCGCCAATAATTATACCCAGAATTCCAATAAATTCACTTTTAAAGGGACGTCGTTTGAACCACATCCAAGCTAGCAATAGCGTGATAGCCGGAACAATTCCATTCATAAAAATCCCGCCGTGTGCTGCAGGTGCGTAGGCGAAACCACCGAAGACCATTAGAATATATACGGGTCCCAAAACAATGGTTAATACTACGATACGTAGCAAAGTCATCTCGCGCCACGGTTTAAAATAAATAACCACTGGCAGCGCTATAATCGATGATACCCCGTAACGCAAGGCGGCCATATCGTATATGGATAGTGTGGATACCGCTCCAGCTTTACTCACTACAAGCCAACTAGACCAGATTGCGACCACAGCTAAGGCAGCCGCATATCCAAGGACTTTCGATTTATCCATTATATTGCAATGGCTCGCTGGATTTTCCGCGTTGGTTATTTGTTAACTTAGAATGAATAGTGTTATGACGCTTTATATTCTTCAATAGAGTTCGCGATAAAGGTACTAAACGATTCTTGGTTTTCCCAACGTAGATGATGATATTTAGTTAAATCGCTCGGCTGAAGAAGACGTTCGGAAGAATCGATAAAAATACCTGAAAATCGGTTGAGTAGACCACATTCATCAAGAGTGACAAGGCGAGTATGGGTCAGTTCAACAAATACAGCATTGGTTGCGGATTGTCTGAAAATCTGATTAATAGAATTAACAAATTCAGGGTTTTTTTTTGTAGTTAGGCTCACATAAATTTTAGTCTCGAGGTTATGTGAACCTACGTCAAAATTATCAGTCATTCGTTTGATAGGAACTTGTCCCGGAGCAACTGCATCGCCAAAACTGGCATAGGAAATTGGTGCGCCAAGTGCGCAGGTTAGAACTCGACTGAACTCTCCGGCCGCACCCATGGCAAAGCCGATACGACGACACTCATCGGTTTGCGCATTAACCCAACGTAACATAGTCAAACCATCGGAGCTTGTTGTTCCTGTTGGCACAATTTTTATTGCGAGAGGCTTCATTGCAGACATTTTTTCGGTTAAATCCTCGAGCGTCGATTCGTCAAGCATGTTTTTAAAATCATGATGACTTAAAATTAATGGCAGCCCTTTCTTTAGTGCGCCGGCAGCGGCATCACTGCCCCATTCAAGGTCAATAATATGGGCACCTGCATCTATGCCTTGTTCATTTAATCGTAATCGTTCGATTTCCGAGCGGTTGAATGTGCCTCCGTGGGAGGGTAGTCTGATAGTTAAAAGACAGCCAAGATTTTTGCTGCGCGCATAGCGCACCATATCAAACAACTCTTCTTCTGAATGATTATTATCAAGCACTAAATCGCCGCGTATCTCAACGCAGGTAAGTTTCATTAAAGCAGCCTTGTCTATTTCGTCTTTGTTGTTAGAGACTATTCCGATGACTCCGTTTAGAGGGAATGTTGATGCTTGAATATTCACTATAGTATTTCTTTGTTAGTTGGGTAGGATTGATGTATCTTGATGATGTCTGAGTATATTCAGGCAACGCTCTGAACTATTATCCCAGTGATGAAATTCAAGTTCTCTGGTTTTGTTATGACTAAACATCTCGTCCCAGTAGTGTTCAAGTGTTGCGTCAATATATCCCCAGTTAGCCACATCCTCAATAGTAGAATACTGCAATTTATGCTTGTTGGCGATAGATTGCCAAACATCTGATTGTTCTGCCATAACCGCATCTAGACGAAGCGGTCTGATACTACCCCATGGCATATCAAAAACCTTAGACTTACTTGCTTATGAACCAATCAAAACCTATCGACAGACCTGTAGTTGCGACATTGATTCAAGACGGCGATACCATCGGGCTTATTGGCGGTGGATTAGTCATAGTGTAGTGGCATAGTTAAGTTGGTCACCTAATTAGAGTTAATAATAATTATGGTCGAAACGTAATCATTTCTTCGGTGGTAAGAACAGAAGGGAAGCCTGGTGTGTGTGCTATGGAGCTTTGAAATCGGGTGTTATTGATTTTGACAAAGGTTTGGCGCGCGCGTTATTGTAGAGTAATATCACGGTAAAAAAGGTAGCACCGGTAATTACTAAGATGTCCTTATTGGATGAAATGTCGGAAGGGTATCTAGCCGATAAGAAGTCTCGAATCCCTATGGAGAGATTTTGTACTGCCGCTGAAATTGCCAACATGACAGCATTGATAGCTAGCCCTATGTGTTCATTTATTACCGGTCAGACGTTTATTAGGTAGCACATATATTTGAAACCAAAATTAGGTGTCAAAAGTAAAATGCCAGAATTTCCAAAAGACAAGCGTGATCTGGATGTCGCCAATATGACGAAGTGGTTGTCGGTTGATCGCGTAGACGAATCCGTCGCATGTTTTCAGCCTGGTGGTGGTATTGAGCGTCTAAATTTGCACTTTGATATTGATCGGTTGCGTCAGGCATTGGACGATGTTTTAACAATAACAGACTATCAGGGTAGTATGAAGGAAGAAGGGTTTGGCGCAATTGCACTGAATCGCCGTCCAGGGATTGAATCTCCGACTGCCAATGATTTATCGGGTAGATACTGGTTGCGTGCAGATGATCGTTATATTGAGGAGCCCAGGGAGGATATTGTTGATGAATCTCTGTTTACGGAGATTCATCCGCAGTTCTCTGACACCTATTTTGCTCATGTGGATGAGGAGCTGCGAAAGCGATTTCCAATAGGTCGTATGCGCATATTGTCCAAGGGTTTATTTAACTGTAACTCTTGGCATCGTGATCCTGAGCCAAGATTGCATATCCCTATTATTACAAACCCCGGTTCTCTATTTATAGTAAATCATCACGTTACGCATTTACCTGCGGATGGGTCTGTTTATTTCACTGATACTCGGGGCTATCATACAGCGCTAAACGGCGGTGAGTATCATCGTGTCCACTTGGTGGCGGCGTTAGCATACTAAGGTACTTACCAACCAATTGGCCGAGTGACTGTCGGCGAGCAAAGCGGCACACCGGTTTGAGAAATATAGTAAATTAGAATTTTATAGAACTGGAGAAGTCGATATGGGTATGACGATTGGTGTTGGTGGAATGAGTAGCAGTATTTCGCTAGAGCAGCTTGGGAATATGACAAATGGCGTGGAAGATGTGTCTTACGCAGAATATGAGGCCAGACTAAAGCGTGTACAAGAAGAGATGACTATTTCTGATATTAAGGCGCTTTATGTCCATGCCGGGACTAATCTTTACTATTTCACAGGCACTCGTTGGTATCCTAGTGAACGTATGGTTGGTGCAATTATTCCCATTAGTGGGGACCCCGTTTATATTGCGCCCCATTTCGAATTGGGAACATTACAGGATTTTTGTCAGATCAAGGGCGAAATTCGTTGCTGGCATGAACATGAAAGTCCAACTGAATTGTTTGTTAGCATTCTGAACGATCTCGGCTTAAAGGGTGCCTGTGTAGCACTCGATGAGTCGGTCCCCTTTTCTTTTGTAGCAGGCATTCAGTCAGTAGATAATGCGACCCGTTACATATCTGCAGAATCACTGACAAGTAGCTGTCGAATGCTCAAGTCCGCTGATGAGATTAGATTATTATCTCATGCCAAGGCCATGACAATGGAAGTTCACAGGGCCGCTGCACGAATTTTGCACGAAGGAATAAGCACGCTGGAAGTCACCAATTTTATAAATGATGCGCATAAAAGGGTAGGTGCATCTGGATCCAGTTTTTGCATTGTATTGTTTGGTGAGGCTAGCGCATTTCCCCATGGCGTAAAGCATGTCCAATATTTAAAACCGGGTGATATGGTCCTCATAGATACTGGATGTCGATTGTTTGGTTATCACTCCGATATAACGCGTAGCTATGTTTTTGGTGCGCCGACTGACAGGCAACGATTTATCTGGGAGGTCGAGAAACAGGCCCAGCAAGTAGCTTTTGATGCGGCTCGTGTTGGTGTTACTTGCGAAAATGTTGATTTGGCTGCTCGTTCGGTAATCGAGTCTCACGGCTTGGGTCCCAATTATGAGCTACCCGGCTTACCGCATCGAACCGGTCACGGGGTTGGGCTCGATATCCATGAACATCCTTATATTGTTAAAGGTAACACCACGCCTTTGGCAGCAGGCATGTGTTTTAGTAATGAGCCGATGATTTGTGTACCCGGTGAGTTTGGTGTTCGTTTGGAAGACCATATGTATATGTCTGAGAAAGGCGCATGCTGGTTTACCGATCCATCACCATCGATTGATGATCCGTTGGCTCTAGATTAGCTTATTGTCATTCGACATTAACTCTATACGCAAAGTTCTGGAGTTATTATCTAAGAATTGTGTTCTTTCGCAAATGTTGAATCATTAAAGTGATTTACTGTAGCTCTGCTCACTGTTTTGCTGCAGGTTTGTATTTATGCGGTAGTTGTCGTCATGAATCACTAGATTTGAGAGTGCAGTGTTAGGAGATGTTAAGCAATCGCCCATTTAAATACTTCGGTACAACCGGAAAATAATCCTGTTGAGAAGATAGCTCAGTATCTGCTGATAAATTTAATTTAGCGACGACATTCCCGACGCGGGAATACATTAATAGTTCGTTTAACGGACTAGATTTGGCTATAGTAATTGAAGCCACAGCACTATCACTTAAGCAGAAACGTTGCTGTGCAGCTTGTGTCAGAATACTTGCTACCATGCCGGCACCGGCAAAATCTTCTATGTTAAATTTGTCTTTCGACGCTGCACACACCAACAGTATCGTTTCATTTTTGTGGTGGGCTAGAATGTGTTCACATAGTGCGGTTGCATTAACTATAGCACCAGAATACAGATGGGCTGCTGTTCGAGCACGATGCAAAGCTACAGTGCCATTGGTTGATACCAGAACCAATTTTTTTTGTTTCAATTCGCATTTGGATAAGCCAAGGGGGGCAAATGTTTGGAAACCACTAGGGATCACTGCATTTTTTTCACCGGCTAAAACGACACCATCCGCTCCAAGTTTCCGTGCGTCTTCAATTTCGGGAACGGTGATAACTTCGGAAGCTCCGTTAGCTAAAGCCATCGCGATAGTGGTGGTAGCAAAAATGACGTCAAAAACTACAACTACTTTTCCGGGTAATTTTTCAGGGTCAAGATGTTGTTGATTTTGAATAACGTGTAATTTTTGCTGCATAGTTAGCCCTTATAGTTGTTATGGTCGATCAAACCGCCTTTCAGGCGATTGCTGATGTTCGCGCGAAAACCGTTGTCGGTAATGGTCTGCATCACAAATTTATTAAAAGTTAAATCGGGACAAAAATTTTGATGGGTCAGGTGCAACAGATCAATATTTGTCATTTCGTTCATTTTTCTACCATTGGCACTTACGTTTGAATGACTAACGATTTTATTGTTTACTTTTAGCGGTCCATGGGTTGATTGGTAGACTTCTACTTTATTGCAAACATACCCATCCGAAAACTGCACACTCTCAGTGATACGTTCTCGTCCATAGGTAATACCCGTGTTTTCACTAGCATCCATAATTGTCAATTGATCCCGGTTTAGCCAGGTAATGGCGATTTCTACCATTACTTTTTCGTGTGGTAGGATTGCAGCAGGTATTGATCCGTAGGATGTGATGTGTGCCGAATGGATGATGTCGAAGCCCGACAATTGACAAGCTTCCACAAAAATGCCGTTTTCGGCAGTCACGGTTCCGAATTTCCGGTGTAGCTGTTCAGCAGAACGATTGGAACCATAAGCTAGAACGGGAGTTCGCTTCTGACGAAGTTGGTCGTGTGGTTTATCGACTGGGTGATGGTAACCATTGAAAAAGACATAACTCTTCCCATTCCATGGATAGGGGTAATTTAGCGCTCTTTGAATTGCCTCACAATTGGCATTCGTTTGCTCGTTGCCCATAGCTGATTAAGTGTCTTCGTCTTGAAGATGTTCTTCTTGCACTGTAACGATTCTCAGTAGATTTGTAGTCCCAGCTATTCTAAAAGGCATACCTGCTGTAATAACAACATGCTCTCCTAGTTCGGCATAACCTTCAGCAACCGCGATTCGGCACGCAACATTGGATACCTTTTCAGCATCATCTTCGGCGATGGCTATCGTTGCATGTACGCCCCACACAAGTTGCATACGTCGAGCGGTTGTTTGCCATGGTGTTAGGCATAAAATTGGAATTCTTGGACGTTCGCGCGCTGCACGCAAGCTGGTAGATCCCGACTCGGTATAAGTTATTACCACCTTGATTGGCATTACTTCTACTACACGGCCCATGGCGGCACAGATAGCGTCGCCACTAACCGGTTCGGGATCGCGACTTAAAGCCTCAACTGACTCCTGATAGTAAGGATCGTTTTCAGTTTGATAAATTATGCGATGCATTATTGCCACGGCTTCAATGGGATAGTCGCCAACGGCCGTTTCGCCGGATAGCATTACCGCGTCTACACCGTCATAAACGGCTGTGGCCACATCGGTAGTCTCAGCCCGTGTTGGTGTGGGCGCGCTGATCATTGACTCGAGCATTTGCGTTGCCACAACAACCGGTTTACCGGCGCGGCGACACGCACGTACAATACGTTTTTGTAGCCGCGGTACTTCTTCCGGAAGCATTTCAACACCCAAGTCTCCACGGGCGACCATGACTGAATCTGATCGCTCGATTATTGCTTCGAGATGCTGGATGGCTGCGGGCTTCTCAAGTTTTGTCATAATACTGGCTTGGTCTTTGACCAGAGCTCGGACCTCATCAACATCTTCCGGTCGTTGCACAAATGATAGGGCAACCCAGTCCACGCCCAGGCTTAAACCGAATTCCAGATCCTCTCGATCCTTAGTCGTTAACGCGGAAATTGGCAAGGCAACACCGGGAACATTTACCCCTTTTCTGTCAGAGAGTTCACCACCGGTGATAACGATAGTATTCGCATAGTCTGCACCGGCATCCGTCACTTTTAGCCGAATACGTCCATCATTCAGGAGTAACTCTGCATCGGGTTTGAGGCAGGCAAAAATTTCGGGATGAGGCAGATTTACACGTTGCTCATTACCGGGACGCTCATCTAGATCTAGTCTGAATATATCGTTTTCGGATAAATTGATGCTGTCGTCATAGAAAGTACCAACTCGTAGCTTTGGTCCCTGTAAGTCCAGTAAAATGCCAATGGGTTGATCCAGTTCTTTTTCAAGCTGGCGAATAGTGTCTAAGCGTTGACGATGATCGTCCTGCTCACCATGACTGAAATTTAAACGAAAGACATCGGCTCCGGCTAGCACCAGATCCTTTATGGTTTCTTTCGTTGCGCTAGATGGGCCGAGGGTAACAACAACTTTAGCGTTTCTTTTTGCTGGCATATAATTAACGACTACAGAGATGGTTGTAAATTTATGATTGGGAGAGATTTAGGAACGTTACAAGATGTTTTGATCGTTCTGGTCTCTGGGTAGATATTTTCCTATTATAAAGCGTAAACTTTGAAGATGCAGATAAATACGAGATTCTAATGTTTCGCTAACGGTAACGTTATTCGAAATTGTGCTCCATTCATATCAGTATCAACAAGATCTAAATTACCATTCATATTAATAATTAGCTGTCGACTAATTGCAAGTCCCAGCCCGGTGCCGACGGTACCTGCCGGATATTCGGATCGGCCGCGACTAAATTTGTCGAAAACACGATCGGCATCTGATATTCCCGGTCCGTTGTCTGATATCAGAATTTCAAAATGTTCGTCTCGGATAAAACTCTCTATACGTACGACTGGGTCGTTGCTGGTGTTATATTTAACAGCGTTGGTTATGAGATTAATGATTACTTGATGTAAACGATCACCATCGCTTTGTACGAACAGGGATTGTTCACGGTGACCTGAGGTTAAATCGACGTTACTGGTTTGCGCGAGTCCACGGCAGGAATCAATCGCACGGTCTATTACCGGTTCAGGATCAATTTTTTGTAGGTTTATACCTAACTGACTTTGCTCTAATCGGGATATTTCGAGTATTTCGTCGAGTAGTCGAGTGAGGCGTAAGCTTTCTTCGTGAATAATTTTCACGAATCGTTGTTGCTGTTCCGGACTAAGTTCGTCAGTATTTTGCAGAATTTCAGCAAACGAGCGAATGGATGTCATTGGCGTGCGAACTTCGTGGCTTACTTGGCTCAAAAATTCATCTTTCTGACTATCTAGTTCCTGCAGTTTGAGATTTGCTTTTCGAAGTTTTTCGGCCGTCAACTTGAGCTGATTTGATTGTTGCTCAAGACGCTGACTATATTCAACTACCTGCTGGGTTTCATCGACAAGGCTGATTATTTCATCCAGGCTAATAGATTCACCAGTGGCAACTTGGGAGACCAGTGCACGTGCTGTAGCCGCACCGATATTGCCTGTTAGACGACGTTCTACATGATCGATAAATCTCGGGTCGGGTGGAGGAAGATCATTGAGTGCGATTGTTCCACCAGTAAGTTCGGCAAATAATTTATGAGTCTCTTTTGGGCCCAAAATTCGTTGAGTGAGACGAAACAGATCTTTGGTCGCCGCTCTACGCTGCAGAATTTGCGCTCCACTGTGTCGCTTGTTTCGAAAGACATCAACGAAAAGCGCACTTTGTAATTTCTCAAGTGGGCTTTGTTTAGTCCACATTGATACAACAACAAATACAATGGTATTCAGCTCCAGACACCAAAAAGTGGCATGGGTGAGCGGGTCGAGCCCTTCCAAGCCAAATAGAGCCTGTGGTCGAAGCCATTTTAGACCCCATGGACCATGTGCAACGAACGATGATAGATAGCCGCCGTCAATCGCAAGACTCGGCAGAAAAAGCGTATACATCCATAAGATAAAGCCTACAGAAAGTCCGGCAACCGCGCCCCGTGCTGCGGCGTTACGCCAGAATATTCCACCAATCAACGCCGGTGAAAATTGTGCGACACCGACAAACGCGATGAGTCCGATGGAAGCTAGGGCATCAGAGCGGGCGCTAAAGCTGAAGTATAGATAGCCAAATAGTAATATGAGGCCGATCGATATGCGACGACTAATCAGCAGAAGTTGTTTGATGTCACCGCTTTCGTCGAGTTGCACCCAAGGCAATCGAAGTGCAAGCGGCACAACGATGTGATTGGAAATCATAACTGAAAGGGCGATGCTCGCAACAATTACCATAGAGGTCGCGGATGAGAAGCCACCGATAAATGCTAGCAGCGCAAGAGCCTCTTGATCTGCCCACATGGGTAAAGTCAGAACAAACATGTCGGGATTTGAACCCGCGGGAAGCACTGCAAGACCCACAATCGCAATGGGTAACACAAACAAGCTCATTAAAAATAAATATAAGGGGAATGCCCAGGATGCTGTTCGTAGGTGTTTTTCATTTGAGTTTTCCACAACCGTGATCTGAAACTGTCGTGGTAAGCAGATTATAGCGATGCCGGAGAGGAATAATAAGTTGATCCAGCGAGTGCCAAAATTATCACTATGTTGTAAAAGGGTCTCAGCCGGGACGTATTCGAATACCTGATCAATTCCACCAGCGATTCCAAATACCACAAATAACCCAACTGAGATAATGGCTAGTAATTTTACCAGTGCCTCAAATGCAATGGCGGCGACCACACCTGGATTATGTTCGTTAGCGTCCAAGTTGCGAGTGCCGAATAATATCGTAAATACGGCCATGGCTACAGCGACCCAGAATCCTGCTCGTGTATCTTCGCCTAAAGTAACGCCCAGAATGCCCGTTTGAGTAGCGTTACTAACCACCTCGAAGCTTGTAGTAACGGCCTTTAATTGTAGGGCAATATAGGGCGTGGTGCCGATTACGGCGATACACGTTACAAGCACAGCAAGGGTTGTACTTTTGCCGAATCGGGAAGAAATAAGATCTGCAATCGATGTTATCCGGTGTTCGTGCCCAATCCGAACCAGCTTTCTTAATAGAAACCACCAGCCAATGAATACCAGTGTTGGTCCTAGATAGATTGTTGCAAACTCCAAACCATTGCGTGCCGCCGATCCAACAGCGCCGTAAAAGGTCCAGGATGTGCAGTACACCGAAATAGACAGGGTGTATATGAGAGGCGAACGCAGCAAGGTATCTTTACCTCGGCGCGACATACTATCGCTAATAAATGCCAGCAGAAAAAGAACAATTACGTAGGCGAAAGCTGTGAGTAGCACAAAATTAGTACTCAGCATGATGCTTCCCTCATTGTGCCTGGGGCGGGTCTGAATCCTGAAACCGGTCTGATAGAACTTTAGCTAGAACGATTAATGTTAACCAGGTACCAAATACATAAAGCACAACTAGCGGAATGCCAAACACGTTTATTGGTTTATCGAAAACCAATGCGATGGGTGGCAGTAGGCAAAGCGCGCCCATGCATAATAGTAGTCCGGCTCGGCCTGACGTTTCGGCAACCACTTAAGAACTATCCAGGCTGACTAATGCGTGCACACAATCTACCACTTCACGGTTTGAAAACGGTTTGGTCATAAACGCGTCAACACCTAATTGTTCAGCTGTATTTTTATCTTGTTCTTGTCCTTTGGCGGTTAGCATCATCACTGGAATGTATTTCAGCTGTGAGTCACTGCGCAGTTGTTTAAGAACTTCAAATCCATTTTTATTTGGCAGCATTAAATCAAGAATGAGCAGTGCCGGTAGCTGTTCAGATACGGCACTGAAGACCGCTTGGCCATCCCGCACTGCGCTAACGGTGTATCCGGCATGAGTTAAGACAAATCCGAGCGACTCAACTATATACGGTTCATCTTCAGCAATTAAGATATGTTTGGTCAAAAGTTCTCCTCGGTAGTGATATGTTAATTTATACTTATATAAGTTGGAAATGTAACAGATTTATGGGTTGTGCTAGAAGTAGGCGTGGCTAGTGGAGACCCTTAATCGTTTAATCACGAGCGTGTGGACGTTAGTGCAAAGCAACGAGTGGTGGCTCTTGTCGTTGTTGACAATTGGGTCGTGTACATAATCGGCAACTAGGACCAACCTTTTGCGATCCGGTTTTATCCGTAAAATCAATACCTTCTGTGTATATGGTGCGATCTGCATGTAGGATGTCGCAGGACAGCATAATTCCGTATAGCACAGGTTGATCCCGAAATGTGGCCGCTCGTTTGGTAACGGTGCTGGCTATGGTTAAAAAACGATGTCCGTCAGGAAATTCCGATATTTGCCGAAATATTCTGCCCGGTGCCTGGAATGCAGAAAATACCGCCCATAGTGGACAGGCGTGCCCGTATCGCGGAATGGGGAAGCCGTATAGGGGAAAACGTTTTGAAACGTATCCTGCTGGATCAACACGCAAAAAAGCAAAAGGGATTCCTTCGGCTTCTGGGTTTCTAAGTGTTATCAAACGGTGGCAAATCTGCTCATAACTCCCGTCAAATTGTTGTCGCAATATTTCGATATCATAACGGCATGCATTGGCAGCGTCTAAAAATTGATTGTATGGGAATAAAATTGCGCCGGCCGTATACGCACTAAGCGCTAGAAAAGCTCTTTGTCGCGCTGCGGGAGATGTTAGTCGTGCATCATTAACCAGCTCATTAAGTGTATCCTGTTGCTCGAGGGAGGCAATTAGCCGCACCATCTGAAATCGGCGCGTCGTGTTTGGGGCGTGGGCTAAAAAACGAAGTTGTCGAGTATCAGGATCGAAAAATGTTTGATTGGTAAATGTGTCATTTCCCGGGGCGTTTGGCGAAATAGTTTCAATTCTAATTTTATGTTGATGTTCCAGCCGGGATGATATTCCTTCCTCAAATGTAAGATACGAACTTTTCTCTATACTTTCGCGTATCTCCCAGGCAATCGATTCGAGCTGTGGAAAGTAGTTTCGATGCCCGATTAGAAAGTCATCCAATTCTTCTGTAGGTGCTAACGATGGGTTTTTCGCGCTTTGATGTCCAAAAAGATTAACTAAGTTTTCTGCAACTTTACTCAATTCAGTGCTTTCAGAGTGGATAACTTGGTGAAAGCGATCTTGTTGTGCTTTATCTATGTGTTCCATTTCATTGAGAATTTCTGCGCTGGATCGTATGGATGTAATGTGGGTCAGCATATCATGAACTGAGGATTGCAATTGAGGGTCGAGACTCATTCGGTCACCAAACATTCGTAACGCCTGATTATTATCAAGATACGCACGATATAGAGTGAGCAGTGTGCGCGCCCAATTCGGGTTACGGGCAACAATTTCGTCGGCAAAATTGGTTTCAAGTGGAATATGCTGAAACATTTGATCAGCGGGTAACTCACGTAAATCGTCGAGTAAGCGTTGCTCTGCTAAGCCGCTGAGTTCATCAACCTCCAAATGCAGCAATTCTGCTAGGCGCACAATCAGACTTCCGCCGACAGTTCGCTTATTCGACTCAATTAGATTGAGATACGGAGCCGAAATGCCTAATTGTTGAGCTACTTTTGCTTGTGTAAGGCCAAGTTTCTTCCGTTGTTCACGAATTTTATACCCGATAGCGGCAATAGACATATAGATTCAGCGATAGTTGTTTGTAAATTATTTACAAACGTTATTCGGTATTGGGTTGCAAATTTACTAAATAAGTATAGTAAATACAATCAGTTATTGTGTTTGTTAACAAAGTGACGCTAATATTCATATGTCGTTTTCCGACTGTTGCAGTGGTGAATTTATTTTGTATAGATAATTCTCCAGTGCTGAATAACCATCAATATGATTAGTTTCCACACTTTGGAGGATTTATAAATCATGAGTCAATCAACATTTACCCGTCGCGGTCTGCTGCGTTCCAGTGCGGCATTGGGTGCTGCTGGTGTAGCACCGTCATTTTTCGTTCGTGATGCTTGGGCACAGGACTTCACTAACAATCCCGGTAATGGATCTTCTGTTACTTTAGGTTTTAACGTGCCTCAATCTGGAGCCTATGCTGACGAAGGTGCCGATGAGCTTCGTGCGTATACGCTAGCGGTCAAGCATCTTAATGGTGAAGGTGACGGCGGAATGCTAAATACTATGAAGCCGCTTTCGTTGAAAGGTAACGGTGTTCTTGGTAAAGAAGTTAAGTTTGTAACTGGCGATACCCAAACTAAATCAGATGCGGCTCGAGCTTCAGCGAAACGCATGATTGAAAAAGATGGCGCAATTATGATCACCGGTGGATCATCTTCTGGTGTGGCCATTGCTGTTCAGTCTTTATGCCAGGAAGCTGGCGTTATTTTCATGGCTGGTCTGACTCACTCGAACGATACAACGGGTAAGGACAAGCGAAAATATGGCTTTCGTCACTTCTTTAACACTGAAATGACAGGCGCTTCTCTGGGTCCTGTGCTTGAATCTAATTTTGGTAAAGATCGAAATGCTTACCATCTTACAGCCGATTACACTTGGGGCTGGAGTCAAGAAGGGTCAATTAAGAAATATACTGAAGCACTTGGTTGGAATACTACAGCAGCTGTGCGTACACCATTGGGTGCGGGTGATTTCTCTCAATACATTACTCCAGTGCTGAATTCTGGTGCTGACGTGCTTGTTCTAAATCACTACGGCAAAGACATGGTTAACTCCCTGACTCAAGCGGTACAGTTTGGATTACGTGACAAGAACGTGGGTGGTAAGGACTTTCAAATTGTTGTTCCGCTTTTCTCTCGTTTAATGGCGCAGGGTGCAGGAGAAAACATTAAAGGTATTTTCGGTTCCACTAACTGGAACTGGTCTTTAACTGACGAAGGTTCAGCGGCATTTGTTAAGTCATTTGGTGCAGAATACGGTTTTCCACCTTCACAGGCAGCTCACACAACATATTGTCAGGCAATTTTGTATGCTAACGCGTGCGAAATGGCAGGAACCTTCAATCCTTGCGAAGTTATCACAGCGCTTGAAGGCTTCAAGTTTGACGGTATGGGTAATGGCGCTACTGAGTACCGTGCATCTGATCATCAGTGTTTTAAAGATGTATTGGTTGTGCGTGGTAATGAAAATCCTTCGAGTCAGTTTGACTTACTTGAAGTAGTTCAGGAAGTTCCACGTTCGCAGGTTGAGTACGATCCATCATTGTTGGGTGGTGAACTAGGAAATTGCGCATAATCGCGTTATCTTCTTGAAGATTGGCCCCGTCATTCGACGGGGTTAATCATTTACTGCTGTAGCGCTCATTATGTCAGTATAAATTTTAATATGCTGCTCAGGCGAACAGGCATATTACCGATAAAATTCTATTAAGGTGGTAACTGGAAGTGGATGCGATACTTCTGCAAATTCTGAACGGGCTTGATAAGGGCGGTGCTTATGCATTAATTGCCCTTGGGCTTACGCTCGTTTTCGGTACGCTCGGAGTGGTGAATTTTGCGCACGGTGCGTTATTCATGCTTGGCGCGTTTTGTGCAGTGACTTTCCAAAAGATATTAACTATATCTGTGAAAGTTAAAGACGAGAGTGTTACCTTCTTTGATGCTTATAAAGAAGTTCCCTATCTTGAAATCTGGTGGGGTGATACTGGTCTCGCCATAATTGATTGGGCGGTCCCACTTTCTATATTTATGGCAATTCCCGTGATGTTGTTGATCGGTCTTCTCATGGAACGGGGATTAATACAATATTTCTATAAGCGCACTCACGCTGAACAAATTCTGGTGACCTTTGGTTTGGCCATTGTGCTTCAGGAAATTGTTAAATCATTCTTTGGTGCCAATCCAATTCCCACACCGGCACCGGATATTGTTGCGGGGAGCGCGGCAGTGGGTAGTTGGTTAGGGCTAAGTGATAACATTGTTTATCCCTATTGGCGACTTATCTATTTAGCGTTCTCATTGTTGGTTATTTTTGCCGTATTCGCATTCTTACAATTCACGACATTTGGCATGGTGGTGCGAGCGGGTATGTCCGACAGGGAAACTGTGGGTTTGCTGGGTATTAATATTGAACGACGTTTTACTATTGTTTTTGGTATTGCCACGGTAGTTGCAGGCTTGGCAGGGGTTATGTATACACCCATACTGCCGCCGGATTATCACATAGGTATGGATTTCTTAGTGTTATCGTTTGTTGTAGTTGTTGTAGGAGGAATGGGTTCCCTTCCGGGGGCTGTTTCGGCGGGTTTTCTATTGGGTATCTTGCAGTCTTTTGCATCGATGAATGAAGTTAAGTCGATTTTTCCTGGTATAGATCAAATTATTATCTACCTCGTGGCTGTAGTTGTGTTGCTGGTTAGACCACGTGGACTAATGGGGCGCAAAGGCGTGATGGAGGATTAATCGATGAAAATGTTTAAACTTTCGTCTAAAGATATGATGCTGATGCTTGTTTTATCAGCGGCTGTGTTGACTATGCCTATCTGGCTGGTTCCATTTGGCGCCGGCTATCCGGATTTAATGCAAAAATTCGCGATTTTTGGGTTATTCGCAGTGGGTTTTAATATACTTTTTGGCTTAACAGGATATCTATCATTTGGCCACGCAGCATTTTTAGGCGTTGGCTCCTATACCGCTATATGGTCGTTCAAGCTATTGTCAATGAATGTATTACCGGCTGTAATGTTGGGTACTATCGTGGCCGGTTTGTTTGCCGTTTTGATTGGCTATGTAAGCCTGCGTCGCACGGGTATTTACTTCTCCATACTGACTCTGGCTTTTGCCCAGATGTGCTACAACCTGGCTTATTCTGTATTGACGCCAATTACCAATGGTGAAACTGGTTTACGAGTGCTACGAGATGATCCGCGAGTGCTTGATAATATGTTTGGTGTGGTTCAGGAGGGATCCCCTGTAGGCTCGTTGTTTGGTGTTAACATGCAGGGGTATCCGGGCTTCTACTTTTGCGCGGTGATGCTGCTTATTGGGTTTTTTATCTCGCTTCTAATCTTCCGCTCGCCGTTCGGTATGAAGCTTATAGCAATAAAGTCGAATCAAAACCGTATGCGTTACACGGGGTTTAACACTCGTCCGTATCTATTAATCGCGTTTGTTATTTCTGGTATGTACGCAGGATTATCTGGAACATTGATGGCGGTTACCGATCCGCTCGCGGGTGCTGAACGTATGCAATGGACGGCCTCCGGTGAAGTGGTGCTTATGACCATTCTTGGTGGCATGGGTACATTAACCGGGCCTTTATTTGGTGCTGTTCTGATTAAATACTTTGAGAATATTTTTTCAGCGTTTAACGAATCCTCTTTGCTGGAAATTTTTTCGTTTCTACCCGAACCCTTACAGCATTTCGTGGTCACAATTGTGCATCCATTTGTTGGCGAAGGCTGGCATCTAACATTGGGTGCGTTGTTTATGATTATTGTAATTTTTCTGCCAGGCGGGTTAGTTGAAGGTTTTGGACGGTTGTCTAAAAAATTTAAAAGTAAGCCCACACAGAAATCAGAATAGATGGCTTAGAGAAAACTATAATGGGAAATAATATTGTTCTTGATATCGCTTATGTTGATAAAAGCTTTGGCGGATTACAGGCGCTTAGCAATATCAATCTGCAAATTGAAGAAGGCAAAACACACGCGATAATTGGGCCAAATGGCGCAGGTAAGTCGACGTTGCTTAATGTATGTATCGGCCGTATTGCACCTGACCGGGGAACCGTTACATTCAATGGTGAACTAATTACCGGTAAGCAACCTCATGAAATTAATCAAGCCGGTGTTGTCCGCGTTTTTCAGACCCCTGAGATTTTTCCAGAGCTTACGGTACTCGAAAACGTTATGATTCCCGCTTTTGCAAAACGTGATGGCTCGTTCAAGTTTAATGCGTTTTCTCTGTTGTCCGATGAGACAGATATCGTTGCAGATGCTGAACATGTGCTTGATGATATGGGGTTGTTAGGTCAGAGTGCCCATGTTGCCGGTAGTATGTCGCGTGGTGATAAAAGACGTTTGGAATTAGCCATGGGATTGGTACAACACCCCAAATTATTATTGTTGGATGAGCCTACAGCAGGCATGTCCCGTGCGGATACCAATGCAACGATTGATACCTTAAAACGCATTAAAGAACGGGGCATGACAAAAGTTATAATTGAACATGATATGCATGTTGTATTTAGTTTAGCGGATAAAATTACCGTATTAGCCCAAGGCATGATAATCGCTGAAGGTGCACCTGAGGAGATACGCGGAAACCCGAAGGTACAGGAAGCTTATTTGGGAGAATCAACTGATGAGTAATGATCGAGCATTTTTCTCGTGCCAGGATGTTCACGCATATTATGGCGAAAGCTATATTGTTCAGGGGGTGAGTTTCGAGCTTAACGAGGGGGAGATAGTAGCTCTTCTCGGACGAAATGGAGCAGGAAAAACATCCACACTTCGAACCATTGCACAAATAGGTGTTCCTGCACTAACTCAAGGCGAGATATGGCTTAATGGCCAACCCTTGCACACTATGAAGTCTTACGAAGCTGCGAGGCTTGGTGTTTCAATGGTGCCTGAGGATAGAAGGATTATTCAAGGACTTTCAGTCGAAGAAAACCTTCAACTGGCGCAAATTGCCGAACCGATCGGCTGGTCGTTGGATAGGATTTACGAACATTTTCCGAGATTAGCTGAACGACGAAAACAAGAAGGAACAACACTCTCCGGTGGAGAGCAGCAAATGTTAGCGGTTGCGCGAGCCCTTGCTAGGGAGTGTAAACTTTTGTTGCTTGACGAGCCGTATGAGGGCTTGGCTCCGGTTATTGTTCAGGAAATTGAACGTATAGTTCGGAGTATAAAGGAGCTCGGCATTACAACAATTATGGTTGAGCAGAATGCAGTCGCGGCTCTCAAACTTTCTGATCGAGCGGTAATTCTGGATATGGGGCAAGTTGTGTTTGATGGTACGGCAAAAGAAGTGCTTGATAACGAAGATTTGCGTCATCAGTATCTGGCAATTTAACTAACATCAGCGAAACCCTGCTGCTTTTGGTTATCCATGTATTGCAAGGACTATCCCATTGCTGATAGTGCTTTGAGTTTAACGCGCCAGTGAAATATTGGGGGTGGTGTCCTCAAATGTCCGATTAGCTATTTTCAGCTATAGCATAAAGTTACGATCAAACTTGGGTCGAAGCCTGCGAAGCAGGCATAAAGAATCTACCTGGATTTTGTGTATTTTCATGCGAATTGTCTATAAGCCTATTCTTTGTAACGTTATCTTTGTGCCAATCAAATTTTTGCATAAGTAAATGTATGAGGTCGTAGTTATTTTGATTCATTTCTTTGGTACCCCGAATTTCCTAGGTCAGTATTAGGATTTAAGTAAGACTAAATCGTTGTCCCTCGGTTTTCCCTTGGCGAGGTATAATTATCGAAAAATACGGGATTGCGAATTACCGTCGTGGAAGCTTGGGTATCTATGTGTTTGGATGCCAAGTTTATAGAGATGAATTCTAGAGGATATTTTTAATGAATGAGATCACCCAGCCTTTAAGCGGTATCCGGGTGCTCGAACTTGGTCAACTGCTTGCTGGCCCATTTTGTGGCACGATACTGGGATATTTCGGTGCGGAAGTGATCAAGGTCGAACCCCCGGTGACTGGGGATCCTATTCGCAGTTGGCGTGTGATGGATGAAGGCACTTCACTATGGTGGCGGAGTATTGCTCGAAATAAAAAATGCATTACGCTTGATTTAAAAGACCCGAGAGGTCAAGAGCTCGTTAAGAAACTTGCTGCGGATAGCGACGTTCTTATAGAAAATTTTCGCCCTGGAACGATGGAAAAATGGGGATTAGGCCCCGAGCTTATGAAGCAAATTAATCCGCAGCTGGTTTATACGCGTATTTCGGGTTATGGACAGGATGGTCCCTACGCAGATAGACCAGGGTTCGCCTCGGTGTGTGAGGGTTTCAGTGGTTTTCGATATATAAATGGCCATCCCGGCGAAGCGCCTGTTAGACCTAATCTTAGTATGGGTGATACATTGGCTGGTATTCATGCTGTTCTTGGTGTAATGCTCGCTCTGTTTCAACGGGAGCGGGGTGGAGAGGTTGAAAGTGTTGATGCAACAATATTTGAGTCGATCTTCAATTTAATGGAAGCAATGGTGCCAGAATATGATCATGCTGGGGTAATACGAGAACCATCAGGCTCTACATTGACGGGGATAGTGCCAACTAATACCTATTGCTGCAAGGACGGCAAGTATATTGTGATTGGCGGCAATGGAGATTCGATTTTTAAGCGACTGATGAGTGCGGTGGGGCGAGCCGATATGGCAAACGACACGCGCTTTTCTAACAACACCGGACGTGTACAGCATGAGCCTGAGATCGATGCGGCTCTCTCTGCTTGGACCAAGCAACAAAATAGTAGCGTTGCCCTTGAAATACTTGCAAATGCCCGTGTACCGTCCGGTCCTATTTACAACATTGCCGATATGATGGCGGATCCCCACTTTAAGGCGCGCGGAATGTTTGAAAATGTTGAGATCAATGGCAAACCCCTAAAAATTCCCGCCATTTCTCCAAAGCTGGGCAAAAACTCTGGGAAAACCAAGTGGCCGGGTCCAGAACTTGGTGCACATAATCATGAAATTCTAGTCGGTCTGTTGGGAATGACGGATATACAGATGAGTGAATTGAAAAACGATGGCGTGGTGTAAAACTACTCCGTTACACTACGTTCCTTATTGAAGGGTTTTATTGATCGTTGTTATGTCTTCAGTAAATTATTTTTTCCAGTAGCTATTATTAGGTGATTTTTATGCTCGATGTTTCATTTGTCCGTTCCCAATACAAAGTTCTCACAATTGGGGAGTATTCCGATTGGGCATTTTTTGAGAATGCCGGTGGCTCGTATATTCCCGAGCAAGTGCTTGGCGGGTTCGTCGAGTTCTTGGGTGAATATAAAGTCCAACCGTACGGTCCCTCAGCCATAGCAAGGTGTGCAGGTGAAGCAATGGATGCCGGTTATGCAGCTATTGCGGAGATGATCAATGCGCGTCCAGATGAAATAACTATTGGTCCGTCAACAACGCTCAATACCTACGTGCTTGCACAAGGTATTCGCCGCACGTTGAAGCCTGGTGATGAGATCATTGTTACCAATCAGGATCATGAGGCGAATATTGGATGTTGGCGTCGACTTGCTGAAGAGGGTGCCGTTATACGTGAGTGGAGTGTGGATCCGAAGACCGGTTTGCTGGATCCTGCAGATTTAGAGAACTTGCTTTCGGATAAAACCCGTTTAGTGTGTTTTACATTGTGCTCTAACGTTGTTGCCAGCATTCATGATGTAGCGAAATTGTGTGAAAGAATTCATCAAACGGGAGCCCTTGTCGTTGGCGATGGCGTCTCCCTGGCGCCACACCATGCGCTTGATGTGCAAGCATCGGGTCTAGATTTTTATTGCTTTAGTACATATAAAACCTATGCGCCACACACGGGAGTAATGTGGGCTCGGGGTTCTGCGATGAGCCAACTCACTCCACAAGGACATTACTTTAATAATGAATCCCCAAGATACCGAATGAATCCTACCGGCCCGCTCCATGCAGAAATTGGTGCGCTTGCGGGACTTCGTGGCTATATCGATATATTGTACAAACATCATTTTGACCAGAACGAAACTAATCTTAGAAAACAAACTGAAGCTGTGTTTGGTTTATTTGCTGCCCACGAGGAGAAAATTGGTAATCGGGTGCTAGATTTTCTTGCTAGTCGTGATGATCTTCGAGTTGTTGGTGAGCATCATATAGATCAAGGCAATAGAGCCTCGACTATTGCATTTACCAGCAGTAGCAAAACTTCTTCAAGTATTGCAACGGGATTGGCACAACATAAAATTGCCTGTGGTAGTGGTAATTTCTATGCGCGAAGATGTGTTGAATCAATGGGTATTGATGCAGAGGACGGAGTAGTGCGCGTTAGTATGGTTCATTATAATAACGACGAGGAAGTAAGCCGATTACTGGCAGCGTTGGATAGCGTTCTGTAGGCGTTGTAAGGTTATTCTTTGGGTTTGCTTGAGAACATTTCCATTTGTCCACCAATAATTTCGTCGAAACTGGTGTCAAGAAAGTTTAAAATTGTGTCGGCTACGGGTTTCAATTGTCTGTCTGCGTAATGCTCATAATCAATTGTTGGGGCACGTTCCGAGTCGCGAAAAAGTGCTTTAGGTTCGGGGCCTGTTGTACAAATGGCGTATTCAATAAATTTGCCAACTTTTTCTAATTTTCGTGCAGCTTGTACATGTGGAGGAACATTACGCACATACAATTCGAGGCTTTGGCGAATACGTTTTCGGTAAAAGGTTTTATGATTTAATTGTCCGTCGAGTAATCGTTGGTGCGTAGATTTAACCAAGTCCTCGAACCCTTCGTTGTTGAATATCCGACGGAATAATTCATATTGAAATTCACGGGCAAGAGGAGTCCAGTCTGTGCGGACTGTTTCCAGACCTTTGAAAATTAATTCAGTTTGGTCTTTTCCCTGAATCATTCCGGCATAGCGTTTTTTGCTACCTGCACCTGAGCCTCGGACCGTTGGCATTAGAAATTTCAGGTAATGAGTTTCGAACTCAATCTCGAGTTGGCATTTTAGGTTATGTTCTGTTTGTATCGTATTTATCCACCATTGATTAAGTTCCTTGGCAATTTTTGAACCGGTTGCTCGAGCCTGCTCGGGTGTTGGATGTTCTCTTAACCATACGAAAAGCGAATCAGTGTCACCATAGATCACCCGATGCCCTTGAGATTCGATGAACGCCTGGCTGCGCAGAATAATGTCATGCCCTCTGCGCGTAATGCTTGAGGTTAATCGTGTATCGTAAAACCGGCAGGCAGATGTACCGAGCACGCCATAAAAAGAATTCATGATGATTTTTACCGCTTGGCTAAGTGCCGCATTTTTCTCTAATTTTGCTTGGTCTCGTCGCTCCCATAGGTGTTTAATGATTTCGGGGAGAATAGGGTCGTTACGACTAAAATGTGCGCCTTGAAAGCCCTCTACGGGGTTCTCACCGGTGTTCCACATGCCATAGGGGTCGATTAGAAACGTCAAAATTATACTTGGATATAGACTTTTAAAATCAAGCACCAGTACATCATTGTATAAGCCCGGTTCCGAGTCGAGAACATAGCCTCCAGGGCTGGTGAGACCTCCCGGGTCCTGAAATGGTGGGTCGGGTGCGACAAACCCTTTTCGATGTAAACGCGGTAGATAAAGGAAATCGAATGCTGCAACCGAGCCACCGACGCGACCGGTAGCGAGCCCTGTGCTGGCCGCTCTTTCAATTGTGAAGTCGAGAAGTTTTGTGTGTTCGAAAATTTCGATAACCAGTTTACAATCTTCTAAGTTATAACGGGCAAGTTCGACTGGGAAGTTTTGGTATTGCCGCTGGATTTCGACACCACGATGGGCGTCTTCTCTATCGTGTATTAATTTGCCCCGGCCTAACAATTCGTTTGCTACAAAATCCAGTGAGAAATTCTCGAAATTATAGAATGCCGCTCGTAACGACTCGATACCGTCCATAATTACACGACCAGGTACGCGAGCAATATCCATTTGGCTAGCTCCCTGTGCGTGAATTATCTGCGCACGCTCATGATTTCGCCCAAGGTTAAAAGCCATGCCGTGTTGCTGGCACTTTTTTTCAATAAGCTTAAGGTCGAAGCCGATCACATTCCAACCAATAATTACATCGGGGTCGTGGTCTGCGATCCATTTTAGGAGTTGAGTAAGTAGGTCGGCTTCTGTTTTGACAAGAACTAAATTAAAGTCGTTTGTTTCAGGACATCCGCCTGGCGGTGTGCGCATGAAGACGACGTTTCCCAATGCACTGGCGATACCAACAGAATAGAGATCATCGGTTTCAAAATTTGTTTCGATGTCAATTGAGGCAACATTGAGACGAGGGCGATATTGAGTGGATGTTAGTCTTGGGTTAACGTAGGTTTGAGTGCCTGCCCTGTTCGTGTAGTTACCGCTAATATTGATTGGGCCCTGTATAAAACGTTCCATCAAGTAACGGTCGGGCGGACGAATATCAGTCTCGTATAATGATTGGCGTGGCACAACAGAGGGGTTAATAAACCCTTGCAAATCGCGTTGTTTGGAAAAATATAGAGCGTCAACATCTTGCCCATCCAGTGTCTTTAAATGAACGGGTTTACGATCAATCCCAGGTTGATCATAGGTTTCAGAACGAAGAATAAAACATACAGCCTTTTGGCCCTCTACTATGATCTGTATTGGACCCGCATCGCTGCTTGCCCAAAAGCGCAACTCCAGACCACTTTGGGTATCTCGCCAATCTCTTGTCAATAAAAATGCCTTCAGGTCGTTGTTAGAAGTTCTTGCAGAAACGGTCATTTTTAAGGTTTGAGGTTTGTCATGTGGTTTTGGTTATATTTGCTCTTAAAGGGTTACAGGCATGAGTGTTGCTAGCCGCTTTTCATTTTGAGTTTTTACTAAAAGCTCGAAAGGCGGAAGTCAATATTCAGCAGGCACCTATGGGCGCACCTGAGATGATGCTTGCTCGGTGGCGCACACACTGGGCTGAACAGCTGAATGAAGCTTATGTTCAGCAACAAAAAGCCCAACAAGAACGGATTGTTCGCCAAGCGTAAACTGTAGAGTTGGCCATTGATCGATCTCCTTCATCTATGCAATGCGCTTTGACTGGTTATCTGTTTTCCAGAGTCGTCTTCAGTACTCAGCTTTTGATGAGGCAAATCATAGCCGCTGTTAGGTGCCCGTAAAATTAGATTTTCGTTTCTCTATAAATGCTTGAACACCCTCTTTGAAGTCATCGCCGCGGGATGCTGCGATCTGAAAATCCTTTTCTATATTCAACTGCTGTTCCAGCGTATTGCTCATACTCACACCGATAGCTTGCTTGGTGAGTCCTAATGCAGTAGTTGGACCACTTGCAATCGTTTGGCAGATTCGCTCAATTTCGGTCTCAAATTCATCATCACCAACGCTTTTCCAAATGAGTCCCCAGTCGTAGGCTTGATCTGCACTTACAGGTTCTCCAAGTAGTGCCATACCAAGTGATCTAGCTTGTCCCGCGAGTCGAGGAAGGTGCCATGTTCCACCTGCATCTGGTATTAGCCCGACATGGCGAAACGCCTGAATAAATTTTGCAGACTTTTTAGCGACAACTATGTCGCCCGCAAGGGCCAGATTGGCTCCAGCACCGGCCGCGACACCGTTTACACCGACAATAATAGGCGTGGTGATCGAGCGCATAAGTTGGATAATCGGGTTTATATTGTTCTCCAGAATATGGCCAATATTTCCCGGTTGTTCACTATCTATATTCAGATCTGAAAGATCTTGACCCGCGCAGAAACCTTTTCCATTGCCGGTAATATAAATACACCTGATGTTGTTATCTGAGGATGCATGCATTAGCGCTTGCTGCAAGGCCTGGCATAACTCGGTAGTCATGCTGTTCAGTTGTGCGGGTCGATTGAGTTCAATTCTGCATGTTGTTTGTTGTGTTTTAACGATTAACTCAGGTGTCATGGGATTGCTCGTGATTTTTAATGGTTTGTAGGTGTCTTATTTGATCTAGTCGTTGCTTTGTACCGATGTCCATCCAGACTCCGTTGTAAAGTGTGCCGGATGCTCGTTGCGTGGAGATTGCCTGGTCAATCAGCGGGCGAAGCGGTTGAACTCCAGGCTCTAATGTTTCAAAGATTCGGCGGTGGAAGCAACCTATCCCTGTATAGGTTAGCGTTTTTGAACCAGCTTGTGCTGCTTGGAGTTGACTCTCTTGGAGCACAAAATCACCGTTTGGGTGGTGATCAGGATTACGTGTCATTACCAAATGCATATCGGTATTGTGGGGTAAAGTCAGTCTGTTAAATGGATAGTCGGTCCAAATATCACCACTTATTACAATAAATTCATCGCTTGAAATCATATTTAGAGCATGCCTTATGCCACCGGCAGTTTCCAGCGCGCAATGATTTTCCTCTGAATAGATAATTTTAAGTCCGTAGTTGGCTCCGTCCCCGAGAGCCGCTATTATTTTTTGCCCTAGCCAGCTAACATTAATAATGCATCGGGTAAATCCGCCGCGTTTCAGTCGAAAAAGATGATGCTCAATCAAGCTGTGTTGATCTACGCTTAGCAATGGCTTGGGAGTCTGGTCGGTTAAGGGACGAAGTCGCTCACCACGACCCGCCGCCAAGATAAAAGCATCCAAAATTAAATCCGATGAATTAGAAACAGGAATTACCAAAAAAATAAAGAAGATCGTGTTAATCTTAATCATTATTGACATGCAATTCGACAATAAATAGGTCGCAAATTGCCGGTAAATTGAGAAATTCGAAGTTTAGACCGTATTGATCGGTATTGCGGGATTCTCAGATACCCCAAGAAGCACTATAATGCTGTCAGATCCAATGCAATCGCAAGCTTCAATTTAAGGGCACTTTAAATTATGCGCAACATTCGCAGTAAGCATCCTCTCAAACGGACAGATCTTTATGCTGTCTCATTACGAACTAGTTTTATCAGTGCGGCACTATTAATGAGTACCCATACGGGTACAGTAGTCGCTGAAGACACTCTGTTCTTCGCGGAACCGGAAATTTGTCCAAAAGACGTCATTGATATTCCGCAAATATTACTCGATGCCTATGGATCAGATACCAGTAGCCAAGAAATTGTGCTCGAATCCGATCAAATAGAATCGCCGGATGGAAATTCCCTGATGCTTACTGGGAATGCACAAGTTATCCAAGGCTCACAAGCGATTTTTGGGCAATCGATAACTTATGATAAAGAAAGTTTTAGTCTTAATGCTGAAGACGATGTGACTCTCATTACCCCAACGGGTGATAAATTGTCAATGGATCGGCTAAATCTTGAAATGGAGACAATGATTGGAGATGCTGATTCTGTGAGTTTTCAGCTTGCAGAGCGTGAATCAACGAATAAGAAGCGAAATCTTCACGATTCCGGTGGTTTTCGATTCGGAACAGAAAACGATGGTCTCAAAGCATCGATTTTTGCTGATATAGAAACGGATAAAGAGGAAGAGGAAACAAAAATAGGCATAGCCGAAGTTCGGGCTGATATGCGTGGTGAAGCGAAAACATTATTTTTTGAAGGACAAACTCGACAACGTTTGAAAGATGTTGCTTTAACTAGTTGCCCAGCGGGTAATGATGCTGTTTTTCTGAAAGCCAGTGAAATCGTTTTGGATCATGAGACTGGAGTTGGAATTGGCACAAACATGTCGGTGAGATTCTTCGGTGTTCCGGTATTTTATTTCCCGAAAGCCAGTTTTCCAATAAATGATGAACGCAAAACCGGTTTCCTGTTTCCCTCAATTGGAAGTCAGGACACTAATGGCACAATCATTGAAATACCCTACTACGTAAATATCGCACCTAATAAAGATGCAAGTATAAACCTCAAATATATGTCTGAACGCGGTGTGCAGCTTCGTGGTGAGTATCGCTATCTTGGCGAAAACTACGATGGTATCTTGCGCGGAGCATTTTTGCCTGATGATGAGTTGTTCGGAGACGATCGTTCTGCATGGAGTTACATTCATAATCACCGAATTAGCGACAATTGGCAAACGGACGTCAAAATTCAAGACGTGTCTGATGTTGATTATACTGATGACTTCAGCAATAACGTGAATGTAAGTGGCTCAAGCTTTCTCGACCAGCAGGCGCAACTGCGCTATCGGAAAGACCGGATCAAATTCGATGCTAAAGTGAGAGACTATACTGTTGCAGATTCTAGTGTTAACACAAATAACGAGCCTTATGCGCTGTTACCGCGGCTATCATTTAGTGCCGAAACACCCAGCGATTTTGCGGGCGGCAACATTACATTGGGCGTAGATTCTGAGTTTACTAGTTTTGATCATGATGGTGATCGGGTTACCGGTACGCGAACTGTCTTAACCCCCTACATCGAAGCTCCTCTTACCAATGTTTATGGCTACATAACTCCACGTTTATCAGTGGTGAACAATAGTTATAGTTTAGATAATGTTGGTCTTGGAGATGATGACGGTCCATCAGTATCAGTGCCGATTTTCTCCCTCGATGCCGGAATTGCGTTTGAGCGAGATGTAACTTGGAACGGCACTGCACACCACCAAACTTTGGAGCCTCGTATTTATTACGTTTATGCCTCTGATGAAAACCAGGACGACATTCCTTTATTTGACACGGGTGGCGGTGACGCCAACAATATAGGTAATTTCTATCGCGATAACCACTTTTACGGAAGTGATCGAGTCGGTGACGCAAATCGTTTGACCGTGGGTTTAACCTCAAGAATAATTGACTCCGACACAGGTGAAGAACGTTTGAAAGCTGAGATTGGTCAGATGTTTCATTTTGATGATCGAAATGTGCTGCTAAACCCCGGTGATGAGATTCAGACTGAAAGCAAATCGGATTTCATTGCTGACGTTCGAGGCCACGTTAATCCTCGTTGGGAAATAGGTGGAACGATGCGTTACGATCATGAAGAAAGTGAAGCTGCGGCGTTTCGTCTGGATACATCCTATGAAAAAGACCCTAGGCGCAAGTTTTCACTTTATTACACATGGGACAATACAGACTTCGAACAGGTTGATATAGAGGCTGACTTTCCGCTTGCTAAAAAATGGCAGTTTAAAGTGCGTGAACGCTACGATATTGAGGATGGCGAAAGCCGTGAGAGCCTAATGCAAGTTACCTATGATGCGTGCTGCTGGGCTGCCCAAATTACAGCTCAAGATAGAACACGACGAAATTCCGAGAATGATGCCTCAGTATTTTTTACCTTGGAACTTAAGAACCTCGGTAAATTCTCGTCCGCTCTATAGAGTAGCACTAGTGAGTAGATCTATATGACGATGTTATGTAGATCTACCGGTGTTGAATGGTATTGTGACGCTCGCTTGACTTGATTGCAAAGACGCATAGGTATTGTTAGCGTGCGTTTGATAACTTAACTTAAATAAAATTACTCTATTCAATGTATAGATATACTGCTCGTCTTGTTGGCAGATTATTCATCCCCACATTTTTGTTCTTGACACTTACAGCGAATGTAAATGCACAAGTCATTGACAGGATACTAGTGCTAGTTAACGACGAGGTCATAACCGAGAGTGAGTTCGTTTCAAAATTACGTTTCAAAATTAATGAACTAAGAGCTTCAAAGCAGGAATTACCTGACCAAAATGTTATTGAAAGTAATGTGATGGAGGGCATGATTCTTGAAAGTATTCAGTTACAAATTGCAGATTTATTCAACATTACAGTTGAGGATTCCCAGTTAGACCGAGCCATTGGCGAAATTGCGGTCAGGCAAAAAGTCTCGGTGTTAGAGCTCATGGAGCGTGTTAGGGATACTGGTATGAGTCAATCGACGTATCGAAATGAAATATACAAGCAGCTTAGAATCCAAAGAGTTATTGATCGTGAAGTTCGACGGGGCATTGTCGTAACAGATAAAGAAATTGATACCTGGTTAGGGACAAAAGGGAGTAATCAGGATTCTGAAGTAAAATATGAAGTTGCTCATATCTCTTTAACTGTTAATTCTGACGATGAGTCATCTTTTGCAGAGATCCGCCAGAGAGCAGAAAAGATTCTAGTCGACATTAACAGCGGTAGTAAATTTGAGGTGCTTGCGCGACGTTTTTCAGATAGCGGTGATGCTGACAATGGTGGTTATATTGGGTGGCGCGGTAAAGACGAATTACCTGATATTTTCTATGAAACTGTTTCCGGAATGGATGTTGGACAAGTAAGTAATGTGATGCAAAGTGCAGGCGGTGTGCATATTCTGCAGTTATTGGATCGTCGAGGTGGCGGTCGTTATGTGGTAGACCAATGGAATACTCGACATATACTTGTTACTATAGATTCCGATACCAGCGAGTCAGAGGCGTTGGAACAGGCTAAAGTATTGCGGGAACGCCTACTTCAATCAGCTGACTTCGCAACACTCGCGAATGTGCATTCTGATGATAATCAGTCTCGGTTCAAGGGTGGCGATCTGGGGTGGGTTAGTCCTGGTGATACGGTTCCAGAATTTGAAGAGATGCTTAGAAACCTTCCCCTGAATACGGTGAGTCAACCTATCAGAACTCGATTTGGGTTTCATCTTGTCGAGTTGCTTGATCGACGAAGTCATGATATTGGCAAGGACCGCTTGCGTTTACAAGCTGAACGGCAACTCCGCGAGCAAAAGGGTAAGGATGTATTTGATCAGTGGATTACCCGAATTCGTGAAGAAGCTTACGTGAAGTTTAGGGTAAAACCTCAAGGCTGAAAAAATAGATTTTCTGGCTTAGGTGATAGAGCACTAAGCCTTTTGATGGATGTGACGTATGCTGTCCTAAAATAAGCCCATAATTTCTTATGGGCCTACTTTTACCTGTCGTATAGCTCGTCTTACATTATAAATTTGCTATCTTATATTTTACTTGCGTTGGTGAACTCAGGATACGCCTCAAGTCCGCATTCCGAAATATCTACACCCGCATATTCTTCTTCTTCGCTGACTCTTATGCCCACAGCTGTCTTTATCACAGCCCAGACAACAAAAGATATCACGAAGGTAAACCCGAAGATTACTCCCGCACCATAAAGTTGGGTGAGCAGATTTGCATCGGGGTTTGAAAGTACAACGGCAACTAGTCCCCAAATACCACAGACACCATGTGCGGATATAGCACCGACAGGATCATCCAGCTTCAGCTTATCTAGTGTGATAATCGAGAAAATCACTAATACTCCGGAAACGGCGCCGATGAGTGTTGCCAGTTCTGGGCTGGGTGTTAACGGCTCTGCCGTTATACCTACTAGGCCACCAATGGCGCCGTTTAATATCATGGTTAAGTCGGCTTTGCCGAATATTAATTTAGCAGTAATTAATGCAGCGATGACGCCACCAGCGGCGGCTGCATTAGTATTGACGAAGATAGCTGCAACAGCGTTTGCTACCTCGGCGTTTGAAATAACTAACTCGGATCCGCCATTAAAGCCGAACCAGCCCATCCAGAGAATAAAGGTACCTAGTGTTGCCATCGGCAGATTGGCTCCCGGAATTGGGTGAATCTTACCGTTTTTACCATACTTGCCTTTCCGCGCACCAAGTAATATCACTCCAGCTAAGGCGGCCGCAGCGCCACACAAATGAACAACTCCTGAGCCTGCAAAATCCAAAAAGCCAGCTGCATCAAGAAAGCCGCCTCCCCACTTCCAGAATCCCTGAATTGGATAGATAAAACCGGTCATTACGATAGCAAAGACCAAGAATGGAAACAGTTTCATGCGCTCTGCAATCGCTCCTGAGACTATAGACATTGCTGTGGCAACGAATACCACTTGAAAGAAAAAATCAGCGCGAGAGGAATAGTAGGCTCCGTCATACCAGCTGTCGGCTGTTACAGAAAGAACGGCTTCTACCTGATTGTCCGCACCCAGTAGAAATGAGAAACCGGGCCAAAAGCTACTTACAGAATCGCCCGGGTACATCACGTTGTAACCAACCAACATATACATGATGCATGAAATTGCAAATAGACAAATGTTTTTCGTTAGAATTTCAGTAGTATTTTTCGAACGCACAAGTCCAGCCTCTAACATTGCGAAGCCGGCTGCCATCCACATCACAAATGCACCCATAATAAGAAAAAATAAGGTGTCTAGTGCATAACGTAGGTTAAATATATCTTCCATCATTGTTCTCCTGATAGTTAAAGGGCATCGGGGCCGGATTCCCCTGTTCGAATTCGCACCACTTGTTGAAGGTCATGCACGAATATCTTTCCATCGCCAATCTTTCCTGTTTGCGCAGAGTTGGTAATGGTCTCGATAACCTGATCGAGTAAGTCGTCAGTAACGGCAGCTTCGATACGGGTCTTGGGAAGGAAATCGACGGTGTACTCCGCTCCCCGGTACAGTTCGGTGTGTCCTTTTTGTCTACCAAATCCTTTTACTTCACTAACGGTAATACCTCGAACTCCGATTGACGATAATGCATCACGAACATCGTCCAATCGAAACGGTTTAATTATTGCTGTGACTAATTTCATTCAGTTTGCTCCAGTATTTATCTTAACTAATAGTTCACTGAAGCAAGACTCATGCCAAGCTGTTAGACGTATGCGTCTGTGTGGTTTTTGGGTATGGTAATCTGGAAGTGGGTAGGGATTTATCGATGTTTCTGATCTGTGGTTATTCGTTATTTGCATCATAATGGAGCACATTGACCCACAATGATGCGATATGTATGTTGCGAGTTTAGTTGATAGATTCGCACCGGACACTTAACTGACGATAATGTAGTTAAGAATTACCGGTGTGCAAAAATTTTGTATACGGCTCGGATAGTGAGTAGACTTAGAGTCAGGACTTAATTATTTACGGAAGAATAATATGGCGGTATCGTTAGTGTATGCTCGTGCACATACAGGAATTCAGGCGCTCGAAGTAACAGTTGAAGTTGATCTTGCAGCGGGCTTGCCAGCCTTGTCTATCGTAGGCTTGGCTGAAACAGCGGTAAAGGAAAGCAAGGATCGTGTCCGTAGCGCAATTCTAAACGCCGGTTTTGATTTTCCTGCAAAGCGTATTACTGTTAATTTGGCACCGGCCGATATTCCGAAAGAAGGCGGTAGATTTGATTTGCCAATCGCTATTGGAATCCTTGCAGCATCCGATCAAATTGATAGCTCGTCTCTTCTCGACTATGAGTTTGTTGGGGAACTTTCGCTTGATGGAAATCTGCGTGCAATACGTGGCGTGTTGCCCACCGTTGTGGCGGCAATGAATTCCAAACGGATCGCGATCATTCCAGAAGCAGGGAGCGATGAGGCCTGCCTTGTACAAGCAGCCGAAGTCTACGCTCCCGCACACTTACTTGATGTAAGCGCTCATTTCAATCACGTTCGAGCGCTTAAGGAGCTCGATAAAAAGAAACCCCAGATAAGGGCTGCGACTGAAGATATATCTGACGTTCTAGGTCAGGAAGGTGCTAAACGTGCGTTGTTAATTGCGGCAGCTGGAGGACATAATTTGTTGCTTGCCGGACCTCCGGGAACCGGCAAGACCATGTTAGCGAGAAGGTTGATTGGGCTGTTGCCAGATATGCCGGATTATCAGGCACTAGAAACGGCGTCTATCTGGTCGTTGGGGTCTTCCGGGTTTAGTGTGCAGACATGGAAGCAAAGACCGTTTCGTAGCCCTCATCACAGTATTTCAGCCGCCGCTTTAATTGGTGGTGGGAGTAAACCTAAACCGGGTGAGGTGTCTCTTGCTCATAATGGTGTATTGTTTCTCGATGAGCTACCCGAGTTCGGCGCACGTGTGCTCGATCAACTTCGAGAGCCACTAGAAAGTCGAGAAGTTAATGTTTCTAGAGTTGCCGGACAGTGCACCTATCCAGCTGATTTCCAGTTGATCGCAGCAATGAATTTATGTCGTTGCGGTTTTACTGGAGACCCTAGAGCTGAATGCAGGTGTTCATTAGATCAAATAAGACGTTATCAGGAACGGGTGTCTGGGCCACTACTGGACCGCATCGACCTACAGGTTCACGTTAAGCCTGTTGCTCCAGATCTATTATCAGAGCGTGTTCGCCATACGGGTGATGGCAGTTCAGAGTTACGCCTACGTGTCGCACGAGCCTTTGAAATTCAATACCAAAGGCAAGACTGCAAAAATGTGGCGCTCCCAGCAGCAAAAGTGAAAGAGTTCTGTGATGTTTCTCAATCAGCGTTACAGCTTTTACAAAAAGCTGTAGAGCATCTGCACCTGTCCGCAAGGGCTTATCATCGAATTCTTAAAGTATCTCGTACTATTGCGGATCTCGAAGAAAGCAGGAAAATCTCTACGCAGCATATATCTGAAGCGATTCAGTTCAGGGTTATGGATAGTAGTTTTACCGGGTAGTCAGTTCTACATCTCCACTGGCGAGGAACTGCTCGGAGGTATGTTAGTGCGTGAGAGGCTGTGAATATGTGTCAAGGTAAGGGAAATACTTTGGATAACTCTATCAGACTCCTGACTGGGCCTTCGCAAGATGTTTTTACCGAGGTTACTTCTATTTGGAGCAGTACTCCATTGATAGTGCCGTGTGTTTGTGGCTTATGATTATCTTCGATATTCGTTTTGGCGCATTCGTTAATACTTGTGTTTGTATGTGTTTTAGCATGCAATCAAAACTGTATAGCGCGGGCCTGAATGGTCGCGTAGGTTTTGTGTGATCCTCGTGGGTTGTGGCTATCTATTGCGACCCCGCCATTGAGTGCAGTATTATCCTGAAAACATGCTTAGAAACGATTTCTCTGAGGAAACATACGGTGAAGGATAAACAAAATTATCAACCTTTTTGTGGCTACCATCAGACATGGAAAGGTAAGCCCGATGAGGTTTTAACGAAAACCGATAGCGGTGCCGCCTGTGGTGAGTATCTGAGACGCTATTGGCATCCGATACATATAAGTTCTGAGGTTGGTGATAAACCCAAATTACTCAAGGTTATGGGTGAAGAACTTGTGCTTTTTCAGGATCAGGAAGGAGGATACGGGCTTGTACAAAAGCGCTGTCCTCATCGTCGTGCATCTCTGGAGTATGGTCGTTGCGAGCAGCGGGGAATACGATGTTGCTATCATGGTTGGTTGTTTGATCGAGACGGAACCATTCTTGAGATTCCGGGTGAACCTGAAGACTCGGATGTGGTTAAACATGTTAAGGAAAATCTGCGTCTTGGTGCATATCCCGTAATTGAATTTAAGGGCCTATTATTTGCGTACCTCGGACCACCCGAAGAACAACCTGCGTTTCCGTTCTACGATACATTTGATATTCCCGGGATGACAATGTCGCCCTATGCGGTTCAATTCAATTGCAATTGGATTCAAGTTCTTGATGCTATTGTCGATCCAGTACATACCGCATTTTTGCATCAATCCCAGTTTTCGGATGGCTTTGGAAAAATGGGTGAAATCGAGTTTTATAATCGAGACCGTATTCGTTTCCTCGGCACTGCCACGCGCCGTGTGGGTGAGAATGTATGGGTTCGAGTAAATGAGCTTATCTTGCCTAACTTTACCCAGGCCGGCGCTGCGTTTGCCTGTGATGGCACAGAAGAACGTTATTTTGGGCGCAGTGCGTTTACTCGGTGGGTTGTTCCGATAGACGATGAAACCTGTGTTGCCTATGCATGGGGTAACTTTGGAGAACGTGGTGATCCACATGAATGGAACACCCCGGAAGGAATGCAAATGATTGAGCAAGGGGAGATCGTTGAGCGTACTTATGCTGAGCGTCAGTCGAGTCCGGGAGATATTGAAGCGGTTGAGGGCATGGGGCGTATTTCAGATCATGAGAAGGAATACTTCGTGCCTGGAGATCGGGGCGTGAAACTGTATCGCAATCGAATAAAAAAATATTGTAAAGATGTCGAAAAGGGTAAAAAGCCGCCTCAGCCGACGGATCTTGGCTTTGATGTAATACCAACCTATGGAAGCGACAGTGTATTACCTGTTGCTGAAACAGAAAACGAAAATGCTGTGTTGCGAAAAACCAATGATGCTGTTATGAATATTCTGTTTGCAAACGATAGCCAATGTGGCGAAGCACGTGATTCGGCAATTATTGAATCATTGCGGTTGATTGATCTGGATACATAATTGAAATGCTTAGAAAAATACATATAAAAAATAATCGTTGGGCCGAAGGGTCGTTTCCCAACACTCCTGAAGGCGAAGCTGTGTTTACCATAAACACTGAGCGTTTCAATGAATCGATCCGTTCACGAGCTGGGTTGCGGGAGCAATTGGATATTTGTATTGATTGGGATATTGATCAGTTTGAATCTTCAATGGCATCGGCAGAAATTCTGCTAACATGGGATTTTCCAACCAAGGATATTCAAAAGGTTGCACCCAATCTTAAATGGATTCACTGCATCGGTGCAGGTGTGGAACATTTATTACCAATGAACTGGTTGCCGAACGATGTGGCACTAACAAATAATAAAGGTGTGCATGCGGCGAAGGCTGGTGAATTTGGACTGATGGGGGTGTTGATGCTGCATTCTCATATGCCTGCGGTTATAACGAATCAACGGCAAAAGAAGTACGATTCTTTATACGCTTCGCCTATCGCGGGTAAGACGGTTGTTGTTCTTGGTACCGGTAGTTTGGGTGGCGCAATAGCTGAGATGATATCCCGATTAGGGGTGAATGTTATTGGAGTTAATCGTAGCGGACGAGCAGTAGAAGGATGTTCTCAAGTGGTAACAACGGATGCTCTGGATGCCGTGCTACCACAGGCCGACTATTTGGTTATAGCGACTCCAGATACGCCTCAAACACGTGGTCTTATGAATAGATCAAGGCTGGGGTTATTAAAAAAAAGTGCGGGTGTGATGAATATCGGTCGTGAGGCCGTTATGGACTATGGAGCATTATGTGACAAGCTAGAGGATGGTAGCCTTGGCGGAGCTATCCTCGATGTATTTGATCCCGAACCTGTCGAATCTGATTCTAGGCTTTGGACGACTCCAAATCTAATTATGACGCCACACATATCTGCTGATGATGGTGATGCCTATATTGCCCTTACATTGAATTTATTTTTCGATAATTTAGAGCGTTACTTGGCGGGGAAATCGCTACTTAATCCTGTGGATCCGGCCCAAGGTTATTAAGTCGCTCTTTCTGTATTTTTACTGCAGTAATTCAGCTAGGTTTGTAGATACTGTTCTAGGTTGATTTAATTGCAAACCTTGGGTTCAAGTCTTAAGTGCAACAGTCAAGGTTTGATGTAGATTATAGAACACTTCGTGAGGTGTTCTATAATTCAGCGTTTTTCTCGGTCGATGGTTTAATCGATCCATAGTCAATTGTAAA
>CAJQKF010000092.1 GCA_905478855.1 uncultured Gammaproteobacteria bacterium | reverse complement strand
TATGAATCATGAGAGTTACCTTTAACGTTTTGTGTGATGTAAGCAATTACATCAAAACGGGTAACTCTCTTCTTTGCAACCTCTAATCATTGCAATGTGTCAGATTAGATCGAAACTTCTACAACTAGATGGACCCGTCGATTGTCAATTGAAATAACTCCAATAATACTTGGTTTCGTTATGAAGCACCTGATGACTGCCTGTAACTATGCATTATTCTTTATTCCCCCTTGTGTATTTAAAGCTCGCAGGAACCATTGCATATAAATTCTCAATGATTGCTCTGTACCTCTAAAAAGAATCTGAACAAAATACGTTATCTATAGCGTATAACGCTTCGCATCAGCGGCGCGGCTTCGTCGTGTCCAGCTGCATGCGATTGGTATTTTGCAATTCTAGGTATTCCGCAATTTAGTCGGATTCCGCCGCTACCGCTTCAATCTTTGTTAACTACCCTGGTTTTATCAACGCAGGAACTATTAATGTGGCTGAAGCTGGGCGTGCCTCGCCAGAATATTAGGCTCTTGCTGCACCTGCAAAGTCTTCTTCTCTAACAAGGTAAGTCGTTTTCTTAACTAGGTCTTCAATGCCCATGTTCGCGGAGTTTAGAATTGCCACGATGTTTTGCCAAAGATACTCTGCCTGATCTTCTGTGCAGTCAGGCATTATTCCGTCGCAATTAGCACCTAGTTCATCAAAAATATGCAGCAGCGGAAGTTTCTTGCAACATGTTTTGCGTTCTCGTTAGGTCTAATCCAGTAGGCTTTTTAACTTATTCTGCAATTTACCTACCTGGCGCTCTACTTCAGACTTAACGGCTTCTTTGGCTAAATCGCTTACACGTTGCTCTATTGCCATTTTAATCTTGTCGGTGAGTTGGGAGAGCACTTGTTCAGAAACTTCGTTACCGGTGCCACTGAGTTGTTTAAATTCGATAGTATCTAGTGTGATGGATACGGGCTCACTAAAGCCTTCGAAATCGAGTGTGGCAGAAGCGTTTTGTAATTCTATGGAGTCGATAGTTATTTCGGTATCATCGCCTTGATTACTATCTTGATCAGAGGAGTCTCCAGTGGCAGCGGTAATATTGTCAGAAAGAACATCGAAATTTGTGCGTTTGCCAGAGCCTTCTATAGAAACGGCAGGGGCATCGCTAAATACGCGCTTTACTATACCAGTACGAATATCAATTTCGGCCGTTACTTCGTTAAAGCTGATAGCGGCGCGGTCGCTGAACCCAGGAGGGTTGCCAACACGCAATTGGCTGATGGTAGCGATGCCTTCTAATAATGAGATGGATACTTTGCCAACGGTTACTGGAACTCCGGAGACTTGTGAGCCGTGGGTTTCGATTTGATCCTTGATTATTTTATCCAGATTGCTAACGAGAAAAAAACCAACGCCTAGGCCGATTACGATGAGAACGCCCGTGGCGATCATGAGTTTGCGTATCACAGTATTGTCTCCAGCAGTTATATCTGCTTTTGCAGGGTGCCCTGCAAGGTGTGTTTGTAAAGATTGGATAATACCCCTATGTTTGCTGGTGTGGGGTGCAAACTTACGAAAATCTGTTGTCAATTGACATTCGATAAAAAAATAACTAACGTTCGTTAGATGAGCACCAAAGAACCGAAAATAAATGAGACTCGTAAGCGGGTGCTAGACGTTGCCGCGCGTCAATTTCGTGCCAACGGCTATTCCGGGGTTGGTTTGCGTGGCATAGCTAAAGAAGCCGGGTTAAAAGCGGGTAGCCTGTATTACCACTTTAATTCGAAGGACGAAATTGTTACAGAAGTGCTAAACATCGGCATTAGACTTGTGCACGAAGCGGTTGAAGAGGCGGTAGCCCAATCTAGAGCAGAAGGGAGCTCAGCAGAGTTAACGCTACGTGAAGCGGTTAAGGCGCATCTATCGGCTTTTCTGGAATGGAGTGATTACACATCGGCAAATATTCGTATCTTTGGTCAATTGCCGGAATCCGTTCGTATGGTAAATGTGCAGGCGCGTAGTGACTATGAACATTTATGGGATTCGGTTTTTGAACGATTTGTTACTGACGGTTATGTCTTAGATGCGAAAAGCGTACGCACTGCACGCTTGTTTTTACTTGGTGCTATGAATGCATCGCTGGAATGGTTTGATCCCCAGCAGGGGAATATTGAAGGATTGGCGGATCAGTATGCGCAATTGATCTTGCATGGCTTGTTGTCAGAAGGAGCAAAGTAAATGTCGGTTATTGTGAGTCAGGTAAATCCACATGATGTCGTTTTTAAAATGAATCGTGAAGTATATGAGCAACGTCTTTCTACGCTTCGCCAACGAATGGGGCGGGCCACCTCAGGCGGTCCCGCTCGTTTAGTAGAACGCCATCGTAAGCGGAAAAAATTATTGGTGCGTGAACGTATTGAACGCCTAATTGATCCGGCAACCGCATTTCTCGAGCTTTCGCCCCTAGCGGCCTATGGTCTATACGATAATACCGTACATAGCGCGGGTGTCGTTACGGGCATTGGTCAGGTGCATGGTCAACGAGTAATGATTATTGCCAACGATGCGACGGTTAAGGGTGGTTCGTTCTTTCACGAAACCGTTAAGAAGCATTGCAGGGCCCAGGAGATTGCGGCAGAGAGTCGTTTACCGTGTATTTATTTAGTGGATTGCGGTGGTGCATATTTGCCTGAGCAGGACCGTGTGTTTCCCGATCGAGATCATTTTGGCAATGCTTTCCATCGTCAATGCCAAATGTCAGCCAGTGGCTTGCCGCAAATATCAGTGGTGTTTGGTGGCTGCACTGCAGGTGGCGCGTATATACCGGCATTATCAGACCAAGTGATTATGGTTGCTGGCAATGCACGTATTCATTTGGGTGGACCTTCTATTGTGAAAGTAGCGATAGACGAAGATGTCGATGGTGAAACTCTAGGGGGTGCGGCCATGCACACCAATGTATCCGGTGTCTGTGATCACTTGGCCGTAGATGAACCGGCGGCTATTGCCAAATGCCGTGAGTTGGTGGGCATGTTGAATACACCACGACGTGGGCATAATATTGATGCGAAACCGTTGCCACCACGCTATAACAGCGAAGAAATAAACGGTATCGTTAGCGCAGACCGGCGTGTGCCGTATAAGGTTGAAGAGATCATCGCGCGTATTGTTGACGATAGTGTTTTTTCTGTATTCAAGCCTGAATGGGGACAATCACTGGTGTGTGGATTTGCTGCTATACATGGTTTTCCAGTAGGTATAATTGGCAATAACGGAGCATTATTCTCCGAATCAGCATTAAAAGGCGCGCACTTTATTGGCTTGTGTGTGCAACGTAAGATTCCACTTTTATTTCTGCATAACATTAGTGGTTTTATGGTGGGTACCCAGGCTGAGAGAGATGGCATTGCCAAGCATAGCGCGAAGATGGTGTATGCCATGTCGACCGCCCCCGTACCTAAGTTGTCGGTGATTGTGGGTGGGTCTTATGGCGCCGGAAATTACGGTATGTGTGGACGCGGATTTCGGCCGCAGTTTTTGTTTGCATGGCCGAGTGCGGAACTCGCCACTATGTCGGCAGACATCGCCGCCAATGTAATGCTTGAGCTGCGGCGTAATAAACATGGTGCTGAGCCTGCTACCGATGAAGAGTTGGAGCATATTGAAGCAAAAGTGCGTAAACAATATACCGAGCAATCGGATCCCTATTATGCAACGGCGCGACTTTGGGACGACGGTATTATAGAACCGACACAAACTCGAGAAGTATTGGGCCTATGTCTGGATGTTGTTTGCACCCAAGGCAGCGAGGAACATTATGCGCCCGTATTTCGAATGTAGAACTATTGCTAAATAAACGGTATTGCCATGAGCTATGAAACTATTTCCCTGGTTATTGATAAACGCGGTGTAGCCACCTTGTGTCTTGAGCGTCCGGATAAACACAATGCATTAAATGCACAAATGATAGCCGAGTTGCGTGATGCTGCAGCTATAATTAATGCTGCATCCGATATTCGTGTGGTGGTATTAACTGGCAATGGCCGCAGCTTCTGTGCCGGTGGTGACGTGAACTGGTTTGCCGAAAATATCGAACGTGATCGCAATGGCCGTATTGCTGAAAGTAGCACGCTTGCCGATATGCTCGCGGATCTAGATCAATTGCAAAAACCGCTAATTGGCAAGATTAATGGAGCGGCTTACGGTGGAGGTGTGGGCATGATTTCGGTGTGCGATATAGCCGTTGGTGTTGAGTGTTCCAAGTTTGGGTTAACGGAAGTTAGATTGGGCTTGCTGCCGGCTAATATTTCTCCCTATGTTGTGGCACGTATCGGTGTGAATAACAGCCGTGCAACCATGCTTTCCGGAGCGCTGTTTAGCGCAACCCATGCACAGAGTATCGGCTTGCTCAATCACGTCGTTGATGAAGCTACAATCGATGCTGCTATTGAAGCCATTGTTCAGGATCACTTACAGGCTGCTCCTGAAGCCGTTGCTGCAACCAAGAAACTTATTCGCTATGTGGCTTCTCATGCTATGCAGGATAATATGATTTATACCGCTGACCGTTTAGCCGATGCCTGGGAAACAGAGGAAGGTAAAACCGGTATTGATTGCTTTCTAAATCGTACAACACCGCCGTGGAGGACGAACGAGTGACACCCTGTGCGATACTTATTGCAAATCGTGGTGAAATAGCGGTTCGCATAATACGTGCCTGTTCAGATCTGGGTATGCAAAGTATTGCATTGCACACGTATGCAGAATGCGATTCACTATTTGTGCATCTAGCTGATCGCGCGATATGTGTAGACGTGACTAGTGACTTGTCCGTGTATTTAGATGGGGCGCTGATTATTAAAACAGCTATAGATGCTGGCGCCCGGGCGATACATCCCGGTTATGGATTTCTGGCTGAGAGTGCAGATTTTGCCCAACAGTGCGAAGATAATGGCTTGATATTCGTCGGTCCTGAAGCACGTATTATTGATTTGATGGGCAATAAGGAAACGGCACGAAAAGTTGCTGCCCAATCCGGTGTGTCCATCGTGCCTGGGTTCGACGACTCAAGTGATGTAAGTGTCCTACTCGAGCAGGCAGATAGGTTAGGTTATCCGCTGATGATAAAAGCCTGTGCCGGTGGTGGTGGCAAAGGTATGCGTAAGGTCTCAGGTTCGAATGATTTTGTTAGAACTTTGTATACTGTAAGGCAGGAGGCAAACGCGGCGTTTGCTAATGATTCGGTAATTGTAGAACGCTGCTTATCAGCATGTCGCCATGTTGAAGTTCAAGTGTTGGCTGATAAACACGGGCATTGTATTCATTTGTTTGATCGTGATTGCTCGTGGCAGCGTAGACACCAGAAACTAATTGAGGAAGCACCGGCTAAAAATATTCCACAACATATTCGCGAGGCAATGTTTACTCAGGCATTGATGCTATGTAAACACATCGGTTACTGCAATGCTGGCACCGTTGAGTTTTTGTACGATGCGCAAGATCAAGTGTTCTATTTTCTGGAAATGAATACTCGTTTACAGGTAGAACATGCCGTTACCGAGATGATTACCGGTATCGATATTGTGCAGTGGCAATTGCGCATTGCATTGGGCGATATATTGGACTTAGCCCAAGTGGATGTGACGAGCAGCGGTCACAGTATTGAAGTACGCGTGTTGGCGGAGGATCCTTACTCCGGGTTTCGACCGGATATCGGCGGTATCGAGTATTTGCAATGGCCACAAGGTGACAAGATTCGCGTGGATAGTGGTGTGCAGGCTAAAGATCATGTTGGCATGCAATACGATTCTATGTTGGCAAAACTCATCGTTCATGAAGGTGATCGACAAGGCGCGATACAGAGCCTACATGCAGCGATAAATAATACACGGCTGATTGGTGTTGCCAATACGCTTAAAGCCCAACAACAGCTTCTATTATCGACTGAGTTCCAAAACCTAACGCACACCACCGACCTGCTGGATAATGGTTTCTGTTTTGCTGAACCAAAGGACGTTCTAGCCATTGTGACCGAGCTTGCGCTGACTCGATTCCTGTTGTTATTAAAAGGGAAAGATAATTCAATCTGGACGACGTTGGCAGGTTGGAGAATTACCGATACCATCAAAGGGGCGCGGCACTGGTTGTATTTTGAAAAACATGGCGAACATTATTCGGTATGTATTCAGCAACAAAATGAAACGCTAAGTTGTTCGGTAAATGATGTCGAAACCCTAGTTGTACAATCAGCAAGTTTTGATAATTATGTATTGCGTTATTATGTGTCGGAAGAAAGTTGCGAGTGTTTCATCTACCATCACCAATCCTCTTTCTGGCACAGTGAATGCTCCGAAATTGGTTTTACGTCGCTTGCCCAGCCAGCCGAACGTAGCTCAATTGGATGGGGTCAGGGCGATGATGCGTTAGCCATAGTTGCACCAATGCCGGGCAGGGTGGTGGAGTTACTGGTGGGTGTGGGGGATCAAGTTGAAGAGGGCGAAGCAGTGTGTGTCATCGAGGCTATGAAGCAGTTTCTAACACTGACAGCCCCATCAACAGCGACGGTTAAGTCGTTGCGGTGTGAAATAGGGCAAAGTGTTAATCAACATATATTGCTGCTGGAATTGGAGGAACGAAATGAATAAATTGAGAGTGTGTCTACTATGAGTAACAGTATTTACTTTAACGAATACCATCAGATGCTTCGTGATCAGGTGCGGCGCTTTGTTGAAACCGAAATCATCCCTCACGGCGATCCGTGGGAGGAGACCGGTGTAACACCGCGCGAGGTATTACGAAAAATGGGCGAACTGGGCTTTCTTGGTATTCGTTACGGTGCGGAATATGGTGGTTCCGAAATGGATATTTTGGCAACTATTGTCCTAGCGGAAGAACTGGGGCGCTCAACCTTTGGTGGATTCGCCATTACGGTTCTTGTACACACCGATATGGCCTCACCCCATTTAGCCAATGCGGGTTCCCTAGTTCAACAACAACACTATATGCCGGGGATTGTTAAGGGTGAGACGATCACTGCGGTTGCGGTTACTGAGCCAGGGGCTGGATCAGATGTGGCATCTATACAAACCAAAGCCACACCCACTAAGGGTGGATGGTTGATTAATGGCAGCAAGGTGTTTATAACCAATGGAGTGCATGCCGATGTGTATTTCGTAGCGGCTAAAACAAACCCGGATGGCCCGCGGTCCCAGCGTACTACTATGTTCATCGTCGAGAAGGGATCTCCCGGGTTTACGGTGGCACGTAAGTTGGAAAAAATGGGCTGGAGAAGCTCGGATACAGCAGAATTATTATTTCAGGATTGTTTCGTTAGTGAGGCACAGGTGTTGGGTGAACAGCATCATGGCTTCTACGCGATTATGAAAAACTTCCAAAACGAGCGTTTGGTTTTGGGTGCCCAAGCATTGGGTGAGGCTCAAAAGGCCCTGGACTTAACCCTAGATTATGTACGAAACCGAAAAGCGTTCGGCGCTACGCTCTGGGATAAGCAAGCCATTCGTCTCCGGCTCGCAGAACGACAAACCGAAGTAGAGGCCGCCAGGCAGTTACTTTATCACTCAGCGTGGCTGGATTCTCAAGGTGTCGATTGCGTAAAACAGGTTTCCATGGTTAAGGCCTATTGTGGAGAACTGGTAAATAGAGTGATGTACGATTGCCAGCAGTTTCATGGTGGCAGTGGTTATATGCGCGGCATGCCAATTGAACGTATGGTTCGTGATGCCCGTGTTCAATCAATCGGTGGTGGGGCTACGGAAGTAATGTATGAAGAAGTGGCCAAGCGACTTTGATTGAGTCTTTAGAACTCTATGTTTTATGCAGCTTAGAATCGACTCGCTAGCATCTAAAGTTAGGTAACGCTTACGTGTTATAAATTAACTTTAAATTACGGCTCAGGCAGCTACTACATAGGCGTGACTCCGAGTCGCTACTACATAACTTGTATTCAACTCGGAAGTGCAACGTTTAGCCCTTTCAATTCCGATTTTTTAGTTCACTCGATTGGCAGCGGAATCAACACGGTAGTTATCGTTGCCAATTTGTATGAATACAGGTGATTGATAGGCGGCTCCAGGGCGATTGAATCGGTAGGTGGCGCGGTTGCCATTGGTATGGCCGACATAATCCCCTTCTTCAATCAGAATGCCACTGCCATTGAATAACCGTATTCCTGGGGTGCCGAAACTCGTCGGGGTGAGTACCACCAGTTTGCCATTGCTTTCCGATATCGGTTTCCAAACTACGGCAGTAGTTGAAAGGCGGGGCGTATTTTGTCGAAAACTATCGTCGCCGGGATCGGAATTATCCATTGAATTGTTTGAGTCATTAGTTGAGTCCACAGAATCAGTTGTGGATGTGTCATCTGTCGACGAGTCGCTGCAATCCAGAGTGAAGGCGCTGTCTTTGTCCGCTGAATCATCCGTAAAATCATTGGTGGATGAATCATTACCGGTTGATGTCACCGACTCGGTTATGACGAATACAATTTCGTCAGTGTCTGTGTACAATCCGTTGTTCACCGTGAGTGTGGCCTGATGATTGCCTGTTTCGAGGTCCCCGATACATGGAAATTCACCTTCTCGAATAAATAAATCGTTACGCACACGCCATTCATATTGCAAGGCAAGTGCGCCTGGGTCGCTGGAAATCGACCCATCTAGCCGCAGAGTTCCTGCATTGTTTTCGGAAACACCGGCTACTGCCACAGGCCTATATGGCAATACCTGACGATCGCCATTATCAAATCGTGTTAACTCATCGACTAACGTGAAATAACCACGACCTGGAGTTTTAGTTCCTTGTTTGAACTGAATGCGAATCTGCTGGCCTTCGAACTCTCGCGTGCTAACAAAATGGGTACTGAATGCGCCGTTTGCTGGATCACCCAGACAACCTACATTAAGATCAACTACGGCCGTTTGTAGACCAACAGACTTTAAAACGGCACCTTCTGAGCCTAAAATATTTACCGCAAAGTCTACCGGCATTACCGGAACTTTCTTGCCTGGTATGCGCTCGGTGAGAGCACGAAACGATACACCAATACCAGCGTTAAATGTGGGAGAGGTTAGGGTTCCGAATGAGTTGGCATCGGCACCTACGGAGCGGATAAATGCGGCATAGTTGCCGGGGAGGTCGATACCGGTTGTATCGGTAACCGAGAAACATTCTCCTTCTACTGCAATAGCCGCCGTACCGCCGTTATTGCCGCCGGGTTGCCAACCTCCAAATGTTCCACTTTCAAAGCCAAGATCGAATAGTGGGGTAACCGAGAATGCCGCTTGAGGTAATAATGCCAGCGCGATAAAGGCGTTTCGTAGATGTTTCAACTTATAGATTCCATTAAACATACCCTAACGTATAAATTCCCAGTTAATTTTGTAAAATCAGGTGAAGTTTACCGAATACGGTATGATAACAACAAGCAAATCCGATATAAGGCTTTATAGTCTGCCATCAAAAATTCGGAGTAACGGTTATATTTCGATTGTATTAACCGACGTTAATTTTCTTTTGTCGGCCAAATAATCTTCGGTTTCCCCGTGTAGTCGCTTTATAATCGAGGATTGATCCTACCATCCACCCGATTATGCCTGAATCCTTAGAGCCCGATAATAATAACTTTAACGTGATGCTGTTATTAACATTAGGTGGCTCGTTAGAGGCTTGGCACAATGCTGGGCATGCAGCGCGGGAATTACGTTATTACGGACTCATCGCACAAAAGGTAAAGCAAGTTTCCGTGCTTACCTACGGTTTTAAAGATTACCAGTACAAGGAAACATGGAGTCCGATGCGTATATTGCATCGACTCGGTTGCATTCAGCATTATTACAAATACGCTGTTGTTGCGCCTTTTTATTATTGGCGGGCTTTTCGTCAAGCCAATATAGTAAAGTCAAATCAATCCATTGGTTCATTAGTGGCATTGGTTGGGAAGATGATTCGTCCTAGTCTTAAGATGGTGGTGCGTTGCGGCTGGGTGCGAACAAAGGAAACCATAATCAGCGAACAGAAGAAATCCGGATTGTCGTTAAAAGTATCACTGTTTGCAGAATGGTTGGCATTTAATACCGCCAATGCGGTTATCACCGTTACCGAATCTGATGCGCAATATATTGTGGATCATTATCACGTAAATCGAAGCAAAATTACCGTGGTGCCAAATGCGGTGGACGAAGACATTTTGTTTTACCGCATAGAACCGACTGATCTTTCATCCAAAATAAGAATTCTACTTGTTGGTCGTTTGGTGGAAATGAAAAACTTTGATCGGGTTATTGATGCGGCAGCAGCAATTGATCGTGATATTGAAATTAGTATTGCGGGTGAAGGACCATTACGCAACCAGCTTAATGATCTAGCGCAACAAAAAGGTGTTTCTGTAACTTTTCTTGGCAGCGTCGAAAATGATGAGATGGTACACGTGTATCATAGACATGATTTACTGCTGTTAACCGAAGCTTGGGGCTCAGGTATGCCGAAAGTTTTGCTGGAAGCTATGTCGGCCGGCATACCAATTTTGGCATCACGAACGCGTTCAGCACAACAGATAATGCGTAATGAAGAAAATGGGTTTTGCTGTAATGCCGAGTTGGATGATCAGATTCGAGCGTTAAATCACATCTTATCTCAACCTGTTGCATTGATTGAACGTATACGCGAGCAGGCTCGACGTGATGTAGAGCAGAAGTATTCCATGAAGAGTTGTGTGGAGCAGGAATTGGCCCTATATCGACGATTATTGGTAAGGTAGTTACATGGATTGCTCAGCTAAACCAGTGTTACACTTTGTCTACATATATTTCATTGCAGGTGAAATCAAATTTAATGGCAGATGAACCGATAACACGAGAGTCAATACTTGACGGTCAGATACAAGCTCTTGCTGAAACGAGATCACATCGTTTGCGTGTAATGACGGATGACGAACGTATTGAGATGGTGCAATCGTTTCTCGATGATATGGGTGAGGAAGAGTCTGTTTTGGTATTTGCCTATGGTTCACTAATTTGGAACCCGGCTCTGCATTTTACCCGCCACTTTCCCGGAACGCTATTGGGCTATCAAAGACGTTTTTGTTTCTGGACTATTCTCGGACGCGGCTGTGAAGATAATCCCGGGCTGATGCTGGGCCTGGAGCCGGGTGGCGATTGTGCGGGTCTAGTTTACGAAATTAGTGCTGAAAGGAAAAACGGTGAGCTGGATATTCTGTTTCGCCGAGAGATGGTGTCCTACGCATATATTCCAACCTGGGTAGATGTGGAGTCACCGCAGGGTGTAGTTAAAGCGCTCACCTTCGTTATGGATCCAGATAGTGATCGTCATTGCGGAGAGATTGATCCTGCTAAGAGGATAAAGCATATGGCAACTGCACGCGGCTATTTAGGAAATAATTCGGATTATCTATTCGATCTGGTCGAGAATTTAAAACGTCTGAACATTTCAGATCCGCATATGGAGCAACTTGACGAACAGGTAAAGTTGTACCAGTCCGCCCAGACTGCTAACGTATCGGATTAACTACTCGATCTCAAATACAGCGTCGACTTCGACCGCTACGTTAAACGGTAAGCTTCCTGCACCAACGGCGAACCGAGCGTGTTTCCCACGATCACCTAACACTTCTACCAGTAAATCAGATGCGCCATTAATGACCTGTGGATGATTTTTAAAATCGGTCGTAGAGTTCACAAACCCACCGAGTTTTACGCAGCGACGAACGCGTTCTATATCACCGTCGCACGCGCTTCGTAATTGTGCCAACAGATTGATCGCACAAAGCCTGGCAGCAGCTTGTCCTTCCTCAACTCCAAGATCTTTTCCAACCTTGCCTTGATACTCCAGACCATTAGCTCCCATGGTTACTTGTCCTGAAATGAAGACCAGATTACCGGTTTTTACCCATGGTACATAGTTTGCAGCAGGTGCTGGGGCATCGGGTAGTTCAATACCTAAGCGTTCTAGATTTGATTCGATTTCACTCATGATTATAGCTCGGGGGAATATAAAAGGCGCAATCATACCGTAAAAACGGTCTTTAGAGCAGGGCAGAAAAGTTTACCTGTGGCGAAAAAATATGGCAGACTTCGATCTTTTTAATGGCAGCGGTAACTTTTATGCAAACACCGAATACTAGTAAAGCATTTGTGTTTGATGTCGCCGGGGTATTACTCGATTGGCGACCAGAACCCTATTTTGAGAAGTATTTTGCGGATTCGAACCTGGACTGTTCATTTTTCTTGAGTGAAGTGATGAGTAGCGAGGCCCAGAATAGGATTAGTCGTGGGGATGATATTGATAGTGTCCTGGGCGATTTAGTAGTTGCTCATCCTGACTACGCATCGGCGATTAATCTGTGGAAAAGAGACTGGCATCAACTATTGCCCGGCGCCATTGAGGGCACTGTTTCAGTGGTTGCAGAATTGTTGGAGCGAGACTATCCGGTCTATGCCCTTGGTAATTGGAATCGTCAGGAGTTTGAATGGGCAAGACAGCGATTCGGTTTTCTGAACTCGTTTACTGATGTGCTACTCTCTGGAGATTGTGGAATCCTTAAGCCCGATGTGGAAATATTTGAGCGAGCGGTAGCACAGTTTAGTATTGTGCCGCAAAATAGTGTGTTTATTGACGATCGTGCTGATAATGTGCAAGCGGCAATTGGCTTGGGCTTTAATGGGTTGGTGTTTGAATCTCCTCGCCACTTGTATCTGACATTGATGGATTATCAATTGTTATAGATACAATCTAAACGTTACTAAGTCGAACGACTCTTTATATGACTGTCGAATATCATCCAATAAAGCTAGATGCTCCATCAAGCATGTCATTGCGAGCGTTCGCAACCAAGTATTCGGGTGAGCTTAGTAAAGACGATGCTAAGAAGCTTTTGAAGAAAAACCAGGAGAAAATGCGTAAGCTTCAAGTGCGATTACATGCTGAGCAAAAACAGTCTTTATTAGTAGTATTTCAGGCTATGGATACGGGCGGCAAAGATAGTACGATAGAAAAAGTAGTTGGACACTTAAATCCTCAAGGTTGTGCTGTTCATGGGTTCAAAAAACCAACAGATGAGGAATTGGCACATGATTTTTTGTGGAGGGTGCACCCGCACACACCTGCCGCCGGTCAAATAAGTATCTTTAACCGCTCCCATTATGAGGATGTACTTATCGTTAAGGTACATCAATGGGCCGCTGATCGCGTGATCGATCAGCGCTATGAACAAATCAACCAGTTTGAGAACTTGCTGCATTCAGCAGGCACCCGAATTGTAAAAATTATGTTACATATATCATCTGAATATCAACGCGAGCGACTTATTCGCAGACTTGAAAAGCCATCTAAACAGTGGAAGTTTAATCCTGCGGATTTGGTCGAACGTGAACACTGGGACGCGTACACATCCGCTTACGAAACCATGTTATCACGATGCTCAACCTCCATGGCTCCTTGGTACATAGTCCCCGCCGAGACACGCTGGTATCGGAACGTTATTGTGAGCCAAATCTTACGGGATACGCTTGAGGAAATGGATCCTCAATTTCCAGATGCGAATTTTGATCCCGATGACTATAAGATTGATTCACTTTCCTGAAAGGCTGTTAAAAGTTCTACTTGTTATACTATTACCCGTTAAATTTTACTTTTTGTGATTTGTAATGATAAAAAACCGATACTTTAGTGATTTAAGTGATGCTGCTGCTACTTTTTTGACGGTAGCAAATTACCAGGAAGAGGAGTTAATCGTTGCGGAAAATCTTCCGGAAATGCGAAGGCGAAACTGGCACCGTGATAAGCCCGCCTTTACCGAAATTCAGGAAAAGTATTGTTCACTGGTCGTTGAAGATGAAATTGCGGGAGTTCCTTGCTTAAGTATTACGCCAAAACACCTTGATTTAAATCGAAGTAATAAAGTTATGTTATATTTTTACGGTGGTGGCTATATGATGGGTAGCCCCGAAGAAGACTTGGTTATTAGCGCCGTGTTAGCGGAAAAGCTTGGCATGCGAGTTCTAAGCCCGCGTTACAGTTTGGCGCCTGAAAACATATTTCCGATTGCTCATGACGAATGCATGCTTGTGTATCGTTCGCTGGTTGATGCGATTGGTGCGCAAAATATTATAGTTGCGGGTGAGTCTGCCGGTGGCAATATGAGTGTATCCCTATTACTCCATGCCCATCAGGATGGGCTGCCTATGCCGGCAGCTGTCGCATTACTATCACCATGGATCGATCTGTCATGTGATGCCTATGATGCGGCAGCAATCTTTCCACACGATTCCACATTGCCATCCCAGTACATAGAGGAGGGTAGTAAAATTTATAGTGGATCAGGAGACCCGTCTAACCCGCTTATCTCTCCATTACACGGAGAGTTTGGGGATTGGTTTCCGCCTGTCATTCTAACTACTGGCACAGGGGATTGTCTGCAACATATGACCCGACGACTGGCAGAGAAACTGGATAGTGCGGGTGTCGAGGTGCACCTGGATGTCTGGGATATGTTATGGCATGTGTTTGAGTTTTATCCAGATGTTCCCGAAGCCGATGCTTCGTTGGGACATATTGCGGATTTTCTTTCCGATTATTGTTAAGGCAGATCCAGGAAGATGTTAAAACGCTTACGGATTTTCTGATCTATTGCGGGATCAAGATAGTTTGGATGATGATTACTAAGGGTTTCTCTGGCCGCATCGTTCGCGCGCTTCCACATGTCTGTTGCGCCCAATTGAGCCCAAGTGCGTGGATCGTTACGATCGGTTAGTTTCGGGTAGAAATGATCTCGTTGCATTGCTTCCATGGTATGCGTACCACCGAGAAAGTGTCCTTCGCCGTTTATTGCTTCCCGAATTGCTTCAAAACCCAGTGTTTCGTCGCTAACTTCTACACCGCGTAACATACGATAAACATGAGATAACATTTCATCGTCGATCATGAAGGCTTCAAATGATACTCCAAGCAAGCTTGCCATCATTCCGGATGATTCATAGATCATATTGCCACCGGCTAATCCGGTTGCCAGAGAAGACAAGGCTTTCTCCATACCCATTTGTGCGTCTACGGCTTTGGCATCTGCCATGCTTGATGCCACGCCGGACGGTAGTCCTAGCCAGTTGGATAACTGTGCGGAAGCCGCATTCAATAAGCTAATTTCACCGCCCCCCCCAGCGAAAGCGCCTGAACGTAAATCAATTACCAGTGGCCAATTGGAGAAGATCATAGGATAGCCGGCTTCAAATACATTGATCATTAGTAGAGCGGCAAGTGTTTCTGCCAGTGTTGATGTCAGCATGCCGGCGATCGTGGCGGGTGAGGTCGCTCCCGATTGAGCAGCGACGATATTATTTATTGGCATACCCCGTTGCATGCACGCAAGCGCTACCTCAACTGCATCTGCACCATAACGCAGTGGAGAAATTACCGGGCTAATATGCGCTTTGCAAAAAGCTCGATGTCTGAA
>CAJQKF010000091.1 GCA_905478855.1 uncultured Gammaproteobacteria bacterium | reverse complement strand
CCACGCACACCACCACGGGGATTTTCTACATCGCCCTTATAACGAGGGATTACATGAATATGTAAATGATGAATTGATTGTCCTGCCCACTCTCCAACATTTATGCCAATGTTGTATCCATCCGGTTTAAACTGCTTATCAACCATTTTCTTTGCTTCTGCAACGATGGACCAGAGATCTTCCCGTTCATAATCATTGATATCAAAGTAGCTGGCGAAATGTCGGTGAGGTATAACCAGGAAATGTCCATCACTTGCCGGATGACGATCAAAAGCGGCAAAACCGTACTTACCTTCTACCATTACTCTCCTGCCATCAGGTTTCTTACAAAATCGGCAATCGTCCTCTTTTGCCTGTATTGCTTCTGTATTACTCATATTCTCAACCCAACAACATATGGCAGTCGCTAACTAAAATTTGTAATCAAAACCCACGATAGTCACGTTCTTAAAATAGCAATTCGGCAAGCTAGTGGCTTAATTAATCGGAACGGTAAGTCCTTCATCAACATCCGGCCCTGGATCGACCTTACCACCTGCCTCTATCTCATCATCCGTAGCATCACGCACCAGAAGAATATTCAATTTGAATATCACTTCCCTACCACACAAGGGATTATTGGCGTCAAAGGTAATCATGCTGCCTTCAATTCGCGTTACCAAAAAGCTCTTGGTTTTACCCTGCAGGTTTTCCATTAAAATGGCAGTGCCGATGGCCTGATATTCTTCCGGAACATTATCTAGAGAGTCAGAAATTACTAGCGACTCATCTCGAGGTCCATACAGCTTGTTGCAGTCAATAGGTACTTCAATAATATCGCCTTGAGCTTTACCCTCAAGCTCAGCCATAACGGCAGGTGCCAACACTTCATTAACACCGTGGACATAACCCAGTGGAAATTCTACTTCGGTTAGGACAGCACCGCTTTTCGAATCGATAACCTGATACTTAAGCTCAACATACTTATTGTCTTCAATCAGATTTGTTGTTTCATTCATAAGATATTACTCTGGATACCGGTAATGGCGCAGTCAGTCTCTAAAAAACAGAGGCGCCAAAAATTTTAACCTCACCTTCCTCATAACCCAACACTAAACGACCGAGCCATTCACCCTCGCGTTTCTTGCTGGTTACTCGGTACAGCACAGTTACATGCTCGCCGCGACGAATAATGCCGAGATAGACATATTTAGACGAAAGGTTACGGGTAAGCTCGCTTTTCGCAAACTGTTTACCTAACTCTACTTCATTCAGCCCAATCAATAGGTTAAAAGAAAATTTTCTAATAAATTTGCCGTACTGACCCTTATTGGAATACTTGACTAGGTCTTCCCACATCGGGTGAGCGATAGCGAGAATTTCTTCGTCAGAAGAATTAATAATGTTAGGGGATTCCTGAGAATCCGCAGCGCCCTCAGTAGTCGTATTCATAATGTGTATTTAAACCAAAGCAAACTATTTTAATGCAAAAAATACAAAGGCGTCCTGATAAATCAAAGGACGCCTTATGGACCCGCAGTTGCTGGGAAGACTACTCGTCTTCACCAACCAGATGGTAGCACGGTGCTTTTTCAAGCGTGTACTCACCTGTTTTAGGGTCGCGACGAGAAACTGTCAATACATGCCAGTTCTCATCATCGAGCTTCATTGCGTCACCACGGTAATAATAACCAGGCCAGCGAGTTTCCTTACGGAACAATGTATGCTGAAGCACACACTCAGAAGTACGATGACGATGCTTGAGTTCCCAGGCACGCAAAAGTTCATGCAAATCTTCAGCTGCAAGCTTCTCAAGATCTTCTTCCATGATCTTCATCTTCTTCAGGCCGATATTAAGCAGATTTTCGTTAGTCATATAACTAACGGTTACTCCGCCGCCGTACTCGTCCATTAACTTCTGCAAACGATCAAGTCCTTGACGCGGGTTGATGTAATTAGGGTTTACCGAACCTGCAGTAATTTCATTACGGAAGATACGATAGTGCTCCATAGGTTTGTAAATTTCTTCTTTCAGCCGGTTAAGCTGAGTCTCAGAAACCACAATTCCTTCGCCCTTTCCATCATCTATATACTTACATGCCGCTTTCGCAGATAACCGACCTTCGGTGAATGATCCAGATGAAAACGCGTGTGGTGTGCCACCAACCGCATCACCCGCACCAAATAAACCTTCAATAGTCATCATTCGATTGTAGCCCCAGAAATATTCTGGCGGAGACAGATCTTCAGGACCTGAACACCAAGCGCCACAACCCGTAGCGTGAGAACCCATTACATACGGCTCTGACGTGGTTAGCTCAGGATTTTCATACTTTGGATCAACGTCGGTTGCGGCCCATAAAACTGCCTGACCAACTGTCATACCCAAAAAGTTTTCCCAGCCAACTTCCTCTAGATGGGGATCCTGAAACGCTTCCATGGTAACCATGTGAATCGGACCGCGACCCGCATTGACTTCATTGATGAATGCATGGTTACGCAAACAGGTGGGAGTCGGGTGATGATCGATGTAACTGCCCACGATTTCCTTTGTGTTCTCGTACCATTTAGATTCGTATTCTTCACCCAAACCGTTTTGTGTGTAGGTTTTAAGATGCAGGAAGTACGCGCCGACCGGACCATAGCCGTCCTTAAAACGAGCTAATACGATGCGATTTTCCATCTGAGTCATTTTCGCACCGGCATTAATCAACAATGCATATGCGGAACCAGAAGACCAGGGTGCATACCATACACGGCCTGCGCCTTCGCCAACCGAACGTGGCTTAAAGATGTTTGATGCGCCACCAGCACCCACTACAACAGTCTTGGATTTGAATACGTGATAGTCGCCCGTGCGTACATTAAACCCAACTGCACCGGCAATACGGTTTTCCTTGGCTTCGTCCATTAACAAGTGAGTTACACAGACACGGTTGTATACTTTGTCAGCAGATTTTTTCGCAGCCTCGGCAACAATAGGCTTGTAGGATTCGCCGTGAATCATAATCTGCCATTTACCTTCGCGCAGAAAAGCACCCGTATCTGGGTCCTTCATAAGCGGTAGGCCCCATTCTTCAAACATGTGTACCGTTGAATCGACGTGACGCGCCATATCAAACAGAAGATCTTCACGAACCATGCCCATAAGATCGTTACGTGCATAACGCACATGATCTTCTGGGTTATTTTCACCCCAACGTGTTCCCATGTAGCAGTTGATCGCGTACAAACCCTGCGCAACCGCACCGGATCGATCAATATTGGCTTTCTCAGCGATCACGATCTTTTTGTTTTTACCCCAATAGCGCGCCTCAAAAGCTGCACCGGTTCCACCAAGACCCGCACCTGCGACGAGGATATCGATATTGTCTTCTACGACAGTATTATATGCCATTAGTAGTACACCCCTTCTTTCATCTTCAGGCCATTGGATTCAAATGTATGCAAGTCACCTTCGTCCATACGAATATACTTAGGTTCATTGAACAGTAGTTGGCTGTCGCGCATTTCGTTAGAAGGTTCCGGTTGCTCTGCGAGTTGCGGAATATCACGGCCCCAAGGCTTGGTAGTAATCGGCGATAAGAAGTTTTTCTCGGTGCCGTTTCTAAATTTTATACGCCAGGCAATAGTGCCTTTCTCCTCTTCGCGCAGTACACGAACACTATGGCCGAGTGGTGCGAAGTCAGCGTAGCCGCGAACATCGATAGCCTGATGTGGGCATGCTTTAACACAGGAGTAACATTCCCAACACATGTTCGGCTCAATGTTGTACGCACGTCGGGTAGTTTTATCAATGTGCATGATATCGGAAGGGCAGATGTCTACACACATTCCGCAACCATCACAACGAGTCATATATACAAAAGTAGGCATTGTATTTCTCTAATTTTAAGTAGTTTTAAGTTACGGGCTTAGTAATGACGTGGAGCTTCGCGAGAAATCCCCTTACCCATGTCCAAGGGCGCGTCCTTCAATAGCTCCATTGAGTGGCGATTACGATCGGCTGCGCTGGTTCGATCGGCCATTTCTGGTAAGTTTTCTCTAGAACCATCGGCCTTAGTAACACGTTTTTGATAAGCCGCGGCTGGCTTGAAAAACATATGTGCAAACTTCGACCACAGAACAGTGCTAAACAGAAAGGTGCTGGAGGCAATGAATGCAATGAAGGCCAGAGTTTGCCAACCCGCAACGCCAGCAGATTGCAGCGCCGACCATATTAGTGCAAAAGTTGTGGTTAGTATCAAAGAAACGACGAACATGTCGGCACGAACTAAACGATACCAAGGATTTCCTTCGGCCGAGACATCAACTCGAATGAAAAACCAAAACCAATAGCCACCAAAACAGACCATTAGAGCACCCAAGTGCCATAACATTGGCATGTAAGAAGCGGCGGCATCCGGCAGAGAGAAAATCATGTTTACGGTAGATACCAGAAAGAGGATGAAACCGTACATGGTGAATAAATGGGATAAGCGGCGACGTGTATTCTGGAATTCACCCGAAGTGAGTATTTCATTTGCAACTGTTTTTGCTGCGATAGACGCCTTAGCACCTGCGCCAACTTCGCGCACCGCTGCGGCCTTGGCTTTTTTTGAGTTCGCAAAAAAGTATTGCGCGCTGCGTTTATGTATCATGTCTAGAATGGTGCCACCAATCACCATAATAAACATTGCCACGACATAACCCTGCATAATATAGTTTGGGATTACGGTCGATAAATCGGCAAAAGGATTGCTTGAAATCATTGTGTCTGAAGACCTCGATAGAGAAGAATCTGCTGGAAAGAGAGCAATGTAATCAATAATCAAGCGAATAACTAATCATTATTGCAAACTCTAGTATAAATAATTTCTATAGAGCGTAAAAAGTAAACCTTTTCTCGACCAAAAAATCAAACATTAGATTTACATATCAACTAGTTAGTATTTTTATTGTAAATTATTGATTTGAAGAAAATGAATTAAATCACCATTCTCATTCCGGATTTCTTATAACCCGGCTCAAAAAATCGCTTTTGGGGATACTCAGGTAACAGAGCAGTTGTCAAAACCAGACGTCCCAAATTGGCCGTCTGGTATGTAGGTTGGCTGAATATCTCAAGATTATTAAGCAGACAAGTTTTGCGAAACGAAGTTCCAGTTGATTATGCTCCAAATTGCGTCCATGTAAGCTGGCCGTGCATTCCGGTAATCAACATAATAAGCGTGCTCCCAAACGTCTACCGTCAGCAATGGGGTAACATCTTCGGTTAACACGCATCCGGCGTTAGACGTGTTGTGGATCGCAACAGACCCGTCGGCAGTTTTCACTAACCAAGTCCAGCCTGAACCAAAGTTGCCTATAGCAGAGGCATTAAATTTCGCCTTAAATTCATCGAAACTGCCAAATGCAGCATTAATGGCATCGGCGAGATCGCCTTCAGGAGCATTATTATCAACAGGAGCTCGCAAACCGTTCCAATAGAATGTGTGGTTCCAAATCTGCGCGGCATTGTTGAAAACACCACCTTCAGAGTTTTTTATAATCGATTCAAGGTCCGCATCTGCATGATCAGTGCCGGCAATCAACTCATTTAACTTATTCACATAGGCCTGATGGTGTTTACCATAATGATAATCTAGGGTTTCTGCAGAAATTATAGGGGCAAGATCTTCTTTGCCAAAGGGTAGTTCAGGAAGCTGGTGAGTCACATTTGTTCTCCGTTGATTAGTAAAGCCCGTAAGTAGGGGTCAGTTGCTTCAAACTCAAGAGCTAATCTCTACAGTTTGTTAATTCGTTCTAAATTGATTTCACTCAGCTAAATCCAGAAACCAATAGCAAACGCAGTGTTAAATATGTGCGAAACGATTGCGATGCTGAGATAAAAGAAATACGTCGTCTGTCTATTCGGCTCGCCAGCACAAGTATGGGCGTACGGGCGAGTTATCAATTGCTCATTCAGCTTTTCGGGTGCAGATTTCCTAACACAATGATGCTAATGGAAGATCTACCCTGGCACCTCGATCGCTGCCACTCTGATTCTTTTCCACCACGAGTCTACAGCTAGATGAATGTCAGTCAGCGCAACGCCCAGTAAGCGCTGTTACTATTCTTTCCACCACATAGCTCAGACCAACTTTTGGATCCAGAATGAAATTCTGTTCGAGTAAATTAATTCAGCATTGGTATATCAGTATTTTTAATCCAACTAATACACCCTGAGGTAGCAAGTAATGATCGGCGTAATCATTAGTCGAGCAAAAAACGCCTCATACCGCTTTACAGAGCAGTAATGCCGCTTCTATTCTTTGGGTCGTACTGCAACCCCCGCCAATTAATTTATCTTTTATTTTTCTTTTCTATATCTTTAAATTCTCGACATGTCATTATGACCCCGACCACAGTCAGGCCGAAACAAAATAATCCCGTAAAAAATAATAACGAATCATCCATACTTAATCCTTCCTGGCTATTAGTTTAAAGTAAATAGCAAACGTTAAAATTGATGGTATCCAAGTTGCCGTAAACAAAGCTTCCTGTTTAGTATCAACGCCTTGAAACCATAGGAATGCAGTGGTTACAAAGGCTACCGCTACTGCAATTAAAATACAAATATCCGATGTTTTGATCATAACTAAACCTTATATCTTAGAAAATTAATCTTCGTTCCAGAAAGCCCACGAAGCGATTAACAAAAAAATGACCGCTAAGGACGCGTGCGCTCTTATACTGGTTTCCTGGGGTAATTCTATTAAAAATGGCACTACATTAAGCATACCAAGAATCAGCCATATTACAGCTATTGCCGATAGGAAAAGTGCTACTTTTCCAATTTTTCTTTTCATGAAAACCTATATTTTATAATAAATAATATAACCAACTCACGAATTTTCAGATGGCTAATTTCGAAGAGCTGAGAGTATGCTTGAGGTACATTTGATGTCAACCCATCATTGATAATTGCTAATAAACATATGGCAACGCTAAAAACTTCCTTAGGCCCCTAAAGCACCAACCTAACTGCGCATTAGCTCGCCACGCGGATCATACAACGGTGCGCCCTGAACTACTGCACGATAAAGATCACCCAAAATTTCTACATGTACTTCGGTATCAGGCTGCGCATATTCGTTACTGATATAACCCATGGCCATAGATTTCCCAACATGATGGGCAAATCCACCGGATGAAATATATCCCACCGCCTCACCCTCCTTTATTATGGCCTCATCGAGAGTTACATCAATAGGCGTATCAATAACCAACGTCACCAATTTACGTGCCACACCCTCCTGTTTAAATCTCAATGTAGCATCCTTACCAATAAAGTCTTTATTCCAGTTTATAAACATATCCATACCCGACTCTACTGCATTGAAATCCGGTCGAAATTCCAAACCCCATGCACCCCAGGCTTTTTCTAAACGCATGCTCATAAGCGCACGGCTTCCATACCACTGATAGCCAAAATCCGCGCCCGCCTCTTCTATCGCTTCAGCTAAACGAATTAAATATTGAGGGCGACAGTAAATTTCAAACCCCAGCTCGCCAGAAAAGCTCAGGCGATTAAGCACCACGGGTACGCCACCAACATAGGTCTGGCGTGTATCCCGAAACTTAAGCGCATCAGCAGAAACATCATCGCGAGTAACTCTATAAAGCAATTCGCGGGATTTAGGACCAGATAGCGCAAGGCCATGCCAACCACTGGTTTGGTTGTCGTGGATTACATCCGCCGGCAATGTTCGTGCAAACCATCGACTGTGGGCATCCTGCATGGAACCTGAGCCAAACAGCATGAAGTGCTCCTCACCGAGACATGCAACGGTTAAATCGCCATACAGACGACCTTTATCCGTGAGCATAGGGGTTAACATTATACGGCCGGGCTTTGGTATGTAGCCCGCCATAGTTTTGTTCAACCACTCTCTTGCACTCTTACCCTTAATTACATGTTTAGCAAAGTTCGCCACCTCTATACCCGCGACACCTTCACGGACGGCTTTCACTTCACGCGCCACATAATCATGGGAACGGTTTCGTTCAAAGGTAGGGTCCTCCCACGCATCGTCAGTATTATCTGCAAACCACAGAGCATGCTCTAAACCAAATGCCTGCCCCATAAGAGCGCCCTTATTAACCAAACGATCGTACACAGCCGTTGTTTGTTGGCGACGACCTTTTGGTAATGTTTCATTAGGGAACGTCATAACGAAACGTCGTTCGTAATTTTCACAGGATTTAACCGTACCCCAATCTGGCGAAGCCCAGTTACCAAAACGCGCAACATCCATTGCCCAGACATCAATGGACGGTTCACCATCGATCATCCACTCGGCCATGGTTAAACCAACTCCACCGCCCTGACAAAAACCCGCCATAACACCAACAGCACACCAGTAATTGCGCATACCGGGTACTGGGCCAATCATCGGATTACCATCGGGCCCGAAGGTAAACGGACCGTTTATGGTCTGACGAATACCCACTTCTCCCAATACGGGAATACGATCAAATGCGAACTCCAGTCGATCGGCAATTTGATCAAGATTCGGTGGCAGTAATTCATGTCCAAAATCCTGCGGTGTACCCCCAACCTTCCACGGCGTACCCCTCTGCTCATAAGTGCCAAGCAATAGCCCTTCACGCTCCTGACGAAAGTAAATATTCGCTTCATAATCAATACCACATGGAAGCCTACCTTCGTGTTGCGCTACTGCATCGATTCGTTCGGTGAGTAAATAGTGATGCTCCATTGGTTGCACCGGTATATTCAAACCGGCCATATGGCCAACTTCACGCGCCCAGAGACCACCACAGTTCACCACATATTCAGCATTTATCATACCTTTGTCGGTCTGCACATCCCAACTACCATCGGCACGTTGTGTAGTTGCCGTAACTGGCGTATGCGTAAAATACTGTGCGCCATGATGACGGGCGGATTTAGCGAAAGCATAGGTAGCACCAGATGGATCCAAATCACCATCCTGGTCATCCCATAGCGCCGCGTGATAATGCTTTGGATCGATCAGTGGGTGACGCTCGGCAACTTCTTGAGGTGAAATAAACTCCTGATTTAAACCCATGTAACGCGCCTTGGAGCGCTCACGCTTCAAGTAGTCGTACCAGGTTTTATTGGAAGCCAGATAAAAACCACCGGTTAGGTTCAGGCCAACGGACTGACCAGAAAGCTCCTCGATCTCCCTATACAACCCAATGGTATAACTTTGCAGACGAGAAATATTCGGATCTGAGCTTATCGTGTGAATCTGTCCAGCCGCATGCCAACTAGAACCCGAAGTAAGCTCATTGCGTTCGAGTAACACAGCATCCTTCCAACCAAATTTCGCCAGATGGAACAATATGGAGCAGCCCACTACACCACCGCCAATGACAACAACTTTGGCATGTGTAGGTAACGTGCCTTTATTAACGCTATCTTTAATAATCTCAGGCATGAGTTATTCCTCGTATTCGTTTAAATTAGTTAATTACTATTCACATCGTGACTCAGTACCAGGCCGCCGGTATTTGTTCCTTTCGTGTGGCAACGTAGGCATCAAGTGCTTCCTTTGTTGCAGGATCAATCACCGGCTCTTCGTACTTGGCCAACATGTCATTCCATTTCACATAAGCACGCTGACGCATATCCAAACCGCCTTTATCTTCCCAGCTTTCCACATTCTCGCTATCACTCAACTCGGCGCTGTAAAATGCGTTTTGATAATGACGCATGGTGTGAGCGGAACCGAGGAAGTGACCACCTGGCTCAACTTCCTGATAAGCATCACGAGCAAACTGATCGTCACTCATATCCAAACCAGACATAATTTTTTGATAACTGCCAATACGATCCGCATCCATAATTAGTTTTTCAAATCCGGTCGCCAAACCACCTTCAAGCCAACCGGCTGCATGAAGTGTGTAATTGGAACCCGCCAACACAGTCGAGTGCATGGAGTCGGCGCTCTCGTAAGCCGCCTGAGCATCCTCAATTTTGGAAGCGGTGAGGGAGCCGCCACAACGCAGTGGCAAACCAACGCGACGGGCTAGTTGGCCAATTACATAATTAGATAACACTGGTTCGGGCATACCAAAAGTTGGTGCACCGGATTTAAGACTCATTGACGATAAAAAATTACCCATCACAAATGGCGCACCGGGTCTTACTAACTGACCAAACGCCACAGTAATCATCACTTCGGCCATCGCTTGCGCTACGGCCGCCGCTGTCGAAACCGGCCCCATAGCACCGGTTAGAATAAACGGCGTAATAACCATCGCCTGACCCCGAGACGAATACACCTGTATAGCTTCTGTAACGACCCGATCAATCAATAGCGGCGAGTTGGTATTAACATTGGCCATGATAACTACGTTGTTATCCATGGTCTCGGTACCATGTAGAATTTCCGCCATATCCACACTATCCTGAGCACGACTCTTTTCCGTGATCGCACCAAGATGGGGTTTATCATTTAACGTCATGTGTGCGTGAACCATATCGAGATGTCGAGTAGATACCGGCACATCCGTAGGTTCTGCAATAACCAGACCACTGTGATGCAAATTAGGGTGTAGATACGTAAGCTTTAGCAACTTGTGGAAGTCATCCAAGGTCGCGTATCGCCGCCCACCTTCAAGATCTCGCACAAACGGCGCACCATAAATCGGTGCAAACACCTGGTTATTGCCACCAATTGTTACTGAGCGCTCTGGGTTTCGAGCAAGCTGAGTAAACTGGCTCGGTGCCTTGCTGCATTGCGACCTTACCCACTGGGCGTCGGCAAACACTTTATCGCCTACCAGTTTGATACCGGCCTCTTTCCAAATACGAATGGCTTGTGGATCATCACGAAAGGCAAACCCAATGTTCTCAAGCATCCAATCCACCTGTTGCTCAATCTTGACCAACTGCTCTTCATCAAGAGGGTCAAAAAACGGCAACAGACGTTTAATATAGGGAACGGGTGGAATAGTAGCTTCCGGCTCAGAGCCAGAGCGACTTCTGCGGGTTCTTCGCGCCATAGTATTTACACTGTAAATGTCAAAACAGCATAATATCTATATATTTTGCTTTTGTAACCCGTGTAAATTTTGATCTTATGCATAGACTGCGGCTATGCGAAATACACTTAAATTAATTGCATCGCCACGCAATCTATTCATATTCGAAGCGGCAGCTCGTTTAGGTTCGTTTACTCTGGCATCTAACGAACTTGGCATGCAACAGCCGTCTGTAAGTGCCGCTATTAAACAACTCGAAGGATCTCTTGGCGTTCGCCTATTTGATCGAGGCCACCGACGCATTAGCCTAACCAATGCCGGCCTGCGATTTTACGCCGATGTATCTCAAGCGCTTCGCGGCATCGAAAGCTCCGCCGAAGCCGTCTCCAATATGAGTCGCTCCGAACATGTCACACTTAATTCTTCCTCTGCATTTTCTCACTACTGGATGATGCCCAAGCTACACAAACTTCGAGAACTCCATCCAAATATTGATTTACGATTACAAAGTAGCGAGCACGAACCCGATCTTGATATCGAAAATATAAGTATTGCCGTACGACTAGGAGATGGGGTGTGGCCTGATTGCCATGTGGCTAAAATTGCCGATGAAATTATCTTTCCCGTTGCCAGCCCAGTCCATATGCATTCGGCACGCAATTTGCGTTCTGTACCGAACTTATTACACGAACGACTTATTCATCTCGAAGAACCCATTCGTCTTCGCCCTACATGGAAGCAATGGTTTGAGCATCATAAGATTAATAACGTACAAATTTCCGAAGGCATGCGTTTGAACGATTACGCTCTGGTATTGCAGGCGGCAATAACCGGCGAAGGCTTTGCCTTTGGTTGGGAGCATATCGTTCGCGACCTGATTGATCGTAATTTGCTGGCTGCGCGAGAGCAATGGGCATGGAATACAGGTCGCGGTATCTATCTGGTTTGGTCACAATCGCGCCCCTTATCAGATAATGCGGTGAGAGTACGTGATTGGGTTCTCTCCTTTGTTTGAAGCAAAAATAAAAAAACCTAACACTCCATCTTTTGTTATGTATACACTAATTACCCATAAAACCACTTTTCCATTTTCATCTGCACTTTTTATATCCGTAACCGATTATGTCTATTAACAGGAGCAGATCTGCAAGTCTTCACGATGATATTTGGAATCACCGTGGCCCTGTAATTTTTTCCCCGGTATTTAGCTGGCCCGTAAATCTACTGACTATTTTTCTTACCCTTGCCACGCGTTGGGTAACGCTCACTCGGGCAATGTTATTTCTTGTTATCGCTCTGGGTATGTATAACTTCTTATTACCAGAAACAACAGAAATGGCTACGCTTTCCGCGGGCTGGGTTCTCAGCTCTCTAGCACGTAATGCGATACTAATGATTATCGTTGCAGGGAGCTTGCATCTTTATTTGTTTACTTTTAGTAAGCAAGGAATGCAGCTTAAGTTTGATCGACGCCAAACAATGGATACGCATAAGCGCTTCAGCTTTGGTAATCAGGTACACGACAATATTTTCTGGTGTTTAATAAGTGGCGTGCCAATATGGACTGCTTACGAAGTATTCTATTTCTGGGGCGTGGCTAACGGTAGCATCACCGCATTATCCTTCTCAGACAACACGGTAACGTTCTTCATTTGGTTGTTAATACTCCCCGTTTTTAATTCCACCCACTTTTACGTTATTCATCGGCTACTTCACTGGCCACCATTATATGAATTAGCTCATCGTCTACACCATCGTAATATTCAGATTGGCCCGTGGTCGGGAATGTCGATGCATCCAGTGGAGCATATTCTCTATATATCGTCAGTGCTCATCCACTTCGTCATTCCTACACACCCGGTTCTGGTGCTGATCCACCTATATCTTCGCTGCCTAACACCGGCGTTTTCCCATGCGGGTTTTGAAAAACTCATAGTAAAAGGAAAATCAATTACTGAAGCCGCCGACTTTCATCATCAACTTCATCACAAGTATTTCGACTGCAATTATGGCAACGTAGAGGTACCCTTGGACCGCTGGTTAAATACACTGCACGACGGTACGGATAATGCCACCGCTGTTATATTACAAAAGCGGCGACTTATGCTTCAAGAAAGAAAACAAAATTCCGGATAAATCAGGTCGCAGCTATCGTTTTTTATACTAAAATATTAAGATGTCTAATGACAAACCGCAGCTCAACTTAAGCCTTGCAGGATAAGCTCTATTTGATCGACTACTGCCGTACATTTTTGCTCGTCAAGAGCATCACCATGAGGCGACGCAAACTGCCCGATATCGTTATCAAAATATTGACCCGATGCCTCTGCGAAACCCGCATCTAATGACGCATGCGTTAGCACCTTAGCACCGATCTCTAAAGATGCTCCAGCAACACCAAATGCCTCCTTAACCATTTTACTGCCTAACATTGAACCCGGATTTACAGCGATTATCGATGGACCGTCTTTGAGGTTATGAGCCATGTGACGAGACCACATAGTAATAGCAAGCTTGCTTTGCGCATACGCATCAAAATCCAATAGGCCCGATGGCTTGATCATTTCCTCTAACTCCACCGGTGATTGCGCCGCCGAGGATATATTTATTACGCGAGAATCAATACCGAGTCCCGGCATCAAACGCTGGGTAAGTAAATACGGCGCGATAGTATTCACAACAAAACGGACATCCAGCCCTTGTTTATTGAGAGTTTGCTCAGCCATATAGACACCCGCATTGTTAATCAAAACATCTAATTTAGGATGCTCCTCGCTAACAACAGTTGCGAGCTTTTCAACATCAGACATCACAGACAAATCCGCAACATAACCACTAACACTGCCGTCAGACTCCAGTGCCGCAAGTAGTTTTTCTGCCGCAGCCAACTTGTTCGGTTTGCGACCGTGAAGCAGCACATTGTGTCCGAGGCTACGCAGCATTTTCGCGGTTTCAAGACCTATACCGTTAGTTGACCCGGTAATGAGAATCGTTCTTTGCATAATTACGTTTTAGCTATTTCGGTTTAAGAGAAACAATTCTAACCAAGCGCTGATTATAACATTCACTGAAAACACGCCCAACAAGCGCTCAAATATAAACAGTTATTTCTCATTCACCACCGTTCCACACAATGTCGAAAGTAACTCACTGGTCTCTTCAATCCGGTTGGCATCTACACCCAGCAAACTAGTATCCAGAATTATAATATTGGCCGATTTACCCATTTCAATAGAACCGGTGACTCCCTTAAAGCCTCACGCCGTTATGCCATCCGAGTTAACCGCTTTTATAGAATTTTCAATAGTCGTTAATCTTTTTGATTCTCACAGCCAAAAAATTATTAGCAATCGCTATCAATGGATTCACCGTCAGGTCGCTGCTAAAGTTTATGTTCTAACTGGATAATATTGCCTGTTAAACGGGATAAATAAAGCCATGTTATAACACCCAATGTTTACGTATACTAACGGACAAATATCAGCAAGTTGTTGTTGCGAATAGATAAAAGGAAAAATACTGCCATATCTAAACAAGGGAGTGCACGATATGCGCCGAATCTCCGTATTTAATCTTAGCAATACGCCATGGCAAAAGACCCTACTTCTAATAGTAAACCAGAGGTACGCATAGTGAACAATGAACCAGATCAAGTCTCCGTTGAATTTTTAGAGGCGTTTGCTGATGCTTGGAACCGCCACGATGTGGATGATCTTATGTCTTTTATGACTGACGATTGCATATTCGAGGCATCAGGTGGGAAAGACACTTGTGGAGCTCGATACGAAGGCGCTGAGGCGGTTCGAAAAGGATATGCTAGAGCATGGAACGATTTTCCAGATGCCCAGTGGAATAATGCCCATCACTTCGTAAGGGGAAAACAGGGTGTTTCTGAGTGGACATTTACAGGCACCAACTCCGAGGGACAACGATCAGAGGTAAACGGTTGCGATATTTTTACATTTCGGGATGGGAAGATACACATCAAAAACTCATACAGAAAAAGCCGCCCTTTATTTTAATGCTAGATTTCAGAACAAACTTGCACTCTAACAATCGCGTGCTATTAGACTCCAATGCGGTAGCTCGCCCCTCAGCCGCCTGCCTGGACATTAGAGACCACAGTATTCCATGAACATTAACGATATACAAATACCAATTCTTCAAGCGCCAATTGATACAAGTACTGATCTAGCGGCAGCCGTGTCAAATGCTGGTGGGATGGGTTCGGTTCAAGGAACGTGGAAAAATCCGGATGAAGCAGCAGTACTTGTCGATAAGGTATTAGGTAAAACGAAGAACCCGTTCTTCGTAAATTTTGTTCGTACTTTCGCGCCAAAGTCATTAGATGCAGTTATTGAGGCGTGCGGTCAAGGCGCCAAAGGCGTTATGCTTGGAACCAGATTTGTGGCAACGAAGGAAAGTAGTGCACATCAACTATATAAGGATGCCCTTATTAGATCTCATAGTCTGGATACAGTCTACACAATTTGTTTTGCCGGTGGATGGGCGCAAGCGCCTCACCGGGTTCTAAGAAATAAGACGTTTACGGATTGGGAAGCGGCAGGCTGCCTCCCTAAAGGCAGGTGACCGGGCGAGTTAAATATCGTTGCAAAAGACACGTCTGGGTTCGAAGTAAAAAGATATGATATTAACTATCCCAGAACATCTCATAACGGAGACTTAGTAAACGGTATGTGTTTGTATGCAGGAATGGGTTGTTCGAAGATCCATGACTTGCCGAATGCTGCAGAACTTGTCTACCAATTGTGGAGAGACAGCCAACATTAAAAAGCTTCTAGCACGTCTAATAGCCAGACAGACTGCGTAACTACAATATTTTACATTGGCAATTAGTTTTGGAAGTAATGCCCAACACAGCATGAAAATAATTGAACAGAATTGTTACACTCGTACCACCAACTCCACGCGGTTACTAACACGAAGAAGAGGAATACGTCGATTCATCTAACTTCAAGAAGCTAACGCGTAAATATCTTGCTCAGCGCTGCAGCAATAATAAAGCACGACGCGAATGTGGGATAGTAATAAACTAAAATATAACTACAATAGGTAGGCGGCTAAGGTTGAATAAGCAATCTTAGCCCGAGTGCGGAAGCACTCCGAAACCTAGGGGAAAGAAAATGTCAGTTAAAAGTTCCATCGATGATACAACCGAGTCGATTATGTCGGCATTGTCTAGCCATGATCTATCTGATGCGGAAAGAGAAAAGATTACGGAGATTGTGAGCCAGCTACTAGTAAAAACTGTAAAAAAAACCACAAAAAATCATGTAAAAACCGCAACCAACTGCTGCGGGCCAGAACTTGATTTAGCTCATCAAATCCAGGAAGAAATGATCAGCAAAAGGGACATGTTGATTTCTAATCTGAAAGCGATGCGCTAGCTCTACTGTTACTCGCGTTTGCGTTTGTAGTAAACGAATAGCCTATACTATTCGTTTACATACGAACGAGATCCCAGATCATATAAAACAGAATCTCAAACTCATTCAGCAGTATTGAAGAGAGCAGCAGACTAGTCCGCCCGTCTTGCTATGCACGACTAACTAATTCCCATCAAACTTTGCCGAAGCGAATTATTATTTTTTGCATCTGTTGCAGAACCCGACCATGTTAGATTGCCGGCCTCCAACACGCGGATTTTATCAGCAACACTCAGTGCTCTTTCGGTATTCTGCTCAACTAACAAAACTCCGATATTATTTTGCTTAAGGGTTTGCAGAACCGCGTAACATTCATCAACCACCTTTGGCATTAAACCAAGTGACAATTCGTCTACAATTAATAATTGTGGTTGAGAAATCAGTGCCCTTCCCATAGCTAACATTTGTTGTTCACCGCCAGATAAAGAGCCTGCTGCTTGATTACGCCGCTCGGCTAATCGTGGATAAACTGTATAAACGTAGTCTATACCGTCAGTCATAATCTTTGCTGAAACCACATGTCCACCAACGATAAGGTTTTCGTGAACGCTCAAGTCAGGGAAAATACGCCGCCCCTCCGGAACAATGGCAAGCCCGCTCGAAATTCTCGCTTCTACTTTTGTTGCTGTGATATCCCGACCGTCCATCTTGATAGTTCCGGACTTTTGCTCTACGAGTCCCATTAAACACATCAACGTTGATGATTTACCTGCGCCATTCGCTCCAAGAAAGGCAAGGACCTGCCCTCGTTCTAATGAAAAAGATAAATCTCTTACCGCAATGATATCTCCGTAGCCAGCCGACAGGTTTTCAACTTTCAACATGATTCAGCTTTCTCCTAAGTAGGCCTTGATGACTTCGGGCTGATTCATAATTTCGTTCGAATTGCCGAATGCTAGGGACTTACCGAGATCCTGGACATAAACCTGCGGACAAATCCGTAGTACTTCTCTCAGGTTATGTTCGATCAGCAAAATACTAAGGCCATCCTGATTTAGTGTCTTAATTAAATCTGCTAGCGAACTTGCTTCCGACTGGTTTAATCCCGCTAATGGTTCGTCGAGAAGTAAAAGTTTTGGTTTAAGTGCTAATGCACGAGCCACTTCGAGACGCTTCAAATAACCCAATGGTAATTTTGACGGCTCAGCGTCGACTACGTCCTGTAATCCCACCCTCCTCAGTAATTCTCGTGCGGTCGCCTTCTCTGCGCTCTTATCAAACGACTTGAGTGCTTTGAAAGGATTTGCCGTTTTCGAGAAACCGCACGCTAAAGCAACATTCTCTAACAGCGACATTTTACGCAAAGGCTGGACAATCTGCTGGGCCAATGCGAGGCCAGCACGAATACGTTGATTGGTTGCAAGCTTCGTTAAATCTTTGCCTTCGAGCCAAACCGACCCCTCATGAGGTCGAACAATACCGGTTATAACTCGCATTAACGTGGTTTTTCCCGCGCCATTTGGACCAACAAAACCAATCAGATCACCGCCCTGCATTGTAAGTGAAGCATCGTCGACCGCGGTTACCCCACCAAACCGAACGGTTACGTTTTTTACCTCCAAAACAGGTTTCACCGATTTCTGACCCTATTTAGTAAACGCTGGACAATACCGGCAAGCCCGTCAGGTGAGAAACGCATCATCGAAAACAACAGTGCGCTATAGACAAGGATTTTATAGTCATCTACAAACTGAATTAGCAACGGCAACACGCTAAGAACTGCAGCAGCAAACATTACACCCCAAACTGAGCCTATCCCACCAACGACGACCATCGCCAATACACTAATGGACTCGACGAAGCCAAAACTATCCGGCCCGACAAACCGATAGTGTTGCGCATAAAGCGCACCTGCGGTACCAGCGGTTGCAGTGCCTACGACAAATGCGAAAAGTTTATACTTCGCGACATCAATCCCCAGCACCTGAGATACGTCTTCATTATCAGCAATCGAGTCAAACACAAACCCCAACCACGACCGCTTCACTAGAAGCGAGAAGCCAGCGAATACCCCCGCAAGCACCACGCATAACAGCATAAAACCCGTGCGTCCTAGCACAGATTGTTGAATACCGGATATACCAATCTCTCCACCAAGAAACTCTTGTTGGCGCACCACACCAACAAACAAAAAGACTACACCCATTGTAGTAATCGCGAGAAAATCATGACGCACACGTAAACTGGCAAACCCGACTAACAGACCCAGCACACCGGCAAAAACCGCCGCAACTGGAATCACGAACAACAAAGATATCGAAGCCTTCATCATGGTGGCCGCTGTATAAGCGCCAACACCCATAAACGCTGCGTGGCCAAGGCTGATCTGACCACAAAAGCCAGTAATAAAATTAAGGCTCAGCGCAAACAAAACACTTATTGCCATGGTCGTCAACAGGGTTATTTCGTAGGCCATTATCGTGTCCCTAACAGGCCTTGGGGACGAAACATTAGTACCACGATAAGAAAACCAAAAGCGAGGGCATCGCGATCAAGCAAATGTCCAATGTAAATAGTGCCAAACGACTCAATGACGCCGAGTATCATAGATGCAAGCAGTGTTCCGCGTATGCTTCCAAGACCGCCAAGCACGATGATGGCTAGTGCCTTGTAGGAAGGTACGCTGCCCATGGTCGGCTCGACTAGGTTGTTGAGCAACGCAACCAACACTCCGGCGACAGCAGCAAGAGCCGAGCCAATAAAGAAATTTAAGTAACGAACGTGTTGTGTATTAACACCAAACGCTCTCGCCATATCCGGATCAGTAACGGTTGCGCGCCACGAAACACCGAGCCTTGTATAGCCCGATACCCAGCCGAGTACCGACAATATAAGTATCGAAAGAATGATTACTAGTGCTTCACCGTACTTCAAAAAGAACCCACTAATTATCTCGAAGCCGCCCTGCAATGGTGGATTTTCATAAGATAGTCCATACGGCCCAAATATAATGCGAAATAATTCTTCGGCTGCAATGAACAGCGCGATAGAAGCAATTAATGCGATAAATGGGGGCTTACTGAGTAGTGGCTCATAAGCCAGCTTGTACATCGCAACGCCAACCAGACCAACAACGATCATCGCCGCCAAAATAGCCAGCGCCAAACTGCCTGTTTGGTTGGTGACTATGACACCGATATATCCACCAAGGGTAAACAATGCAGCATGCGCCACATGCAAGATTCGCAACAACCCGTAAACTAAAGTTAAACCGAGTGCGATTAACGCATAGATACTGCCCTGTACAATACCCTGAAACAGTAGTTCAAGATAAAGCATTCAACTTGCCCATATCACAGTTTAACCCTAGCAATAAGTAATCAGGTGAGTATGTAAAGTGCGCCGTCTTGACAATAAAACGGCGCAACACAGTCTTAATTACTCGCTTGGAGGTGACAACAGTTCGGCATCGTCGATTACCGAGTGGTGATGCCACTGACCATCCTTAACAATCTGCACCTGCACTGATTTCTGCACTTCGCCAAGTTTATTAAACGAAATTTGCCCGGTCGATGCAGTCAGGTTAGTTTGTGCTATAGCATTACGGATTGCTGCGCGGTCCGAAGCCCCCGAAGATTGCAAAGCCTCTGCCAGTACTTTGATAGCGGTATGTGCCGATGCGGCGACCATATCAGCCTTCTGACCAGATTTAGCTTCAAAAGCCTTAATGAAATCTTGAGTTTCAGCTACTGAAGAATCTCGATCAAGGGAAGTCGTAATTATTGTACCCTCAGATGCAGCGCCAGCAATTTCGATGAACTTCTGCGAATCATAGCCTTCCTGGCCAATTATTGGCACGTCAATACCACCCGCACGTAGCTGACTAACCAACGGTCCAGCAGTAAAGAAATAACCTGAGGCGTAAATTACATCTGGCTTATCGGCCCGCACCTTCGAAACAATAGGTCCAAACTGACGATCCTTAATGCTGTATTCATACTCGGATAGTATCTCGATACCAAATGAACTCGCAGCTTCCTTAAAACCGGCGGCCAGAGCTTGGCCAAAATCATTTTTTAAAGTAATGATAGCAACTCGCTTCAAACCTAAACTTTCACCAATCAGCTTTGCCCCGGCGCGGCCCTGAACCTCACCTACGAAGGACGTACGGAAGACAAAATTACCCGCGCGTGTAATATCAGGGTGAATAGCATAGGCAGAAATATATGGCACGCCTGCTTCTTGGAATATACCGGCAGCTGCTCGAGTTGAGCCAGAATAACTGCCTGAAACTCCTGCAACAACTTCGTCTTTTTCAATTAGTTTTTGGGCGATCGGAACCGCCTCTTTGGGCGAGGCCTGATCGTCATATATAACCAACTCCAACATATCACCCTTAACACCACCAGCTCCATTGATCTGCTCAACCGCAAGTTCAGCGCCCGTTTTTGCTGATAGGCCATCCGCGGCCGCAAAACCGGTAAGCGGCACATTAAAGCCGATTTTAATTGTTCCGGCCTGAGCCGATGCAGCCACTAGGCTCACGCCCAAAATAGCTCCTAAGATTCCTATTTTCATAGTCATGAATATCTCTTCCTTCTATGTTTTATTGTGTAGACTTCTGAAATCTGGCGTATATTCCTTGGAATAATCACCAGCTTTATTAGATATATCCAATCCAGATACTGAATCAGTATCCCATTGTTTAACTTGATATATGCGTACACAAAAATATAAGGTGCGTACATAACCATGTCAACAAATCAATTAGTCGATAAGCAATGTTAAAACCAACACTAAGCAGATTATTTATGCAAAAAGTTACCGATCGGCTACCGGTGGTAAATAAGCGATGAGAACCCTCAACGACAAACTGATAAGATACACTTAATACGTTTTCAGGGTTCGCATTTTATAAAACCTGAATCGAAATGCTATCAATTTCGGAGGAATCAATGGCAGAACCGAAAAGAATCGCACTACTAATTGATTGTGATAACGTTAGTCATAACTCAATAGAAGGTGTCTTAGAAGAGCTAGCTAAATATGGAATGGTTAATGTTCGACATGCACACGGGGATTGGAATAACCAGTCTTTATCCGGCTGGATCGAACGACTGCATCCTTATGCGATAAGACCAATGCAGCAGTTTGCCTATACTAAAGGAAAGAACGCCACAGATGCGGCAATGATAATCGATGCAATGGATCTTCTGTACAGTAAAAATGTTGATGCGTTTGCACTAATGACCAGTGATAGTGATTTCACGCCCCTGGTACTCAGAATTCTTGAAAGCGGTCTGCCTGTATATGGATTTGGCGAAAAGAAAACGCCCAAGCCATTCGTGGATGCGTGCTCACCTTTTATATACACAGAAAACCTTGTTCCGACGGAAGAACTAAAACCTGGTATTGTCGACAAGAACGAGAAGACAGATAGAAATAAGTTAAGACGCGATGCAGCTCTCATTAAGCTGCTACGAACCGCTATCGAACAAACATCAGAGGATGACGGCTGGGCTCATATGAGTAAGTTTGCCCACTATATTTCAAACAATAGTTCATTTTCAGCCATCAACTATGGCTACAAGAAGCTCAGCGATTTGATTCGGGCAACTGAATTATTCGAAGTTGAAATGCGAAATGATGGCACAGCGATGCACATAAAGGATGCCCGCACCAAAAATTAGAGAAACCTTCTTCCGTTTCAGTAGGTTTATATATTTTGTAGTGGTCAACTAATATCCCACATGAACAAAGGAGATCAAGATTATGTGTCAACACAGTAAACAACGTTGCCTGAAGAAAGTAAATCGTACTAAGGGATTGGGTTTAAAAAATGATTTTAGAATTTGAAGAACTGGACTACCAGATAACGCCTTTAGGTGAAATCAGCCTCAGACGCCGGGCAGAGCCAAGACTCAATGGTGAAATACTCTATGAGGTAAAACTAGGCGATGAGTTCTTGATGTCTAGCCTGTTTACAGAAGCTGAGGTTCAGCTTTCTAGGCTTGCACTCGCCATGCTTGAAGGCATCGAATTGGATATTGTAGTTGGCGGTTTAGGTTTAGGTTATACCGCAGTCGCGGCCCTGGAAAGCCAATCGGTTAGATCGCTTGTAGTGATTGACGTAATGCAACCGGTTATCGACTGGCATCGAAGAGGTCTTGTACCACTTGGAAATGAATTAGTATCAGATCCTCGGTGCAAACTCGTTCATGCAAATTTCTTTGACACTGCCTTATCAAACAGTAGCGGATTTGATCCCGAAGATCCAAACCAATTAGTTCACGCAGTTTTGCTGGACATTGATCATTCGCCACGTCATTGGCTCAACCCTGAAAACAGCGCTTTTTATTCAGCACAGGGACTTCAAAGTCTATCGAGCAAACTGCGTCCCGATGGAATTTTCGGGCTTTGGTCAAACGACCCTCCGGATAAAGAATTCATCGCACTACTCGATATCGTTTTCCAACCCTCTGAAGCTCATATTGTAACTTTTCCGAACCCGTATTCCGGCGGTGAATCATCTAATACGGTTTACTTGGCTCGGAAGAGAAAATGACAATAAAAGGGGTTTGTTTGTGCGGAAAAGTTCGTTATTAAATTAACGGCCCACTCTTCAACTTAGATCACTGTCATTGTTCTATGTGCAGACGCCAACATGGCGCTGCATTTTCGACTTATGCAGACTTCGAACCCGGTAATTTCATTTGGACCACAGGGGAGCATCTAGTTAAAGTGTATGAAACATTGTCATCTGGGGGTTGGTGCTTTTGCAGCGAGTGTGGCTCAACATTAGCAGGTACCGACAATGGCCAGATTACCACAATCACACTTGGTACCGTTGAAGGAGATCCGGGCATAAAACCAGAATCTCATATCTTCGTAGGTTCCAAAGCACAATGGCACGATATTTTTGACGAACTTCCGCAGTTCGAAGAACGCTCTACCGATTCCATCCAAGATAATTAGGTAACTCATGAATTAACAAAGCTTATCGTTGTACTCGAACGGAACTATAGCCCCACATCATTTACATCTCCTTAACGACAGACAAAGGGGCCATCCGCCCTTGATCTTGAAGGACTTCAATGCGCGGGCATGTCGATTGATGAAGTACGCAATTTACCTGAAATGTTCGCACGGACTGCGCACCGCTAAAAACCATGGGTTTTAGTGGTGTGCATATCCATGCAGGCCATGGGTTTTTACTAAGCCAATTCCTATCTCCATTGTTTAATCTTCGAAACGATGGCTACGGTGGATCTATTGAAGCACGATGTCGAATTTTGCTCGAAATAATCCATGCAGTCCGGCGCGCTGTCGGCCCGTTGTTTTCAATCGGCATTAGGATTAACTCTTCGGATAAACTGGAAGGTGGATTTTCTGAAATTGATTCATTGGAAGCCATCAGATTAATCGACCAAACCTCGATTGATTTAATTGATATTAGTGGGGGAACATACTTCCCCGGAGCCAAGTCAAGTTCCGATAGTTCAGGCCGTGGCCCATACTTTCTTAATTTTTCCCGGCTCGCAAAGGATGTAACCAAGATACCGCTTATGTTAACCGGTGGGTTCAAAACTTAACAGCACGCAAGGGATGCAGTGATGAGTGGCGCCGCCGATATTATAGGTTTAGGGCGCGCCATGGTGCTCAATCCGCAGCTCGCAACCGACTGGTTAACAGATGACAAATACCATCCGGATTTCCCGAAGTTTGAATCAACTATTCCAGGTGGAATAACAGCCTGGTACACCATGCGGCTAACTGCTCTAGGTGAAGACCGTGAGAAAGAATTCATAATGGATATTCCGTCCGCTGTTCGTATATATGAAAAACGAGATGCTGAACGTTGTTTAAAATGGATGGAAAAATTCTAATTTTCTAACCGAATCCACTTACTGGTTTGCGCAATACTGAAGTGATATTTACGTTCATGCTCACGAATTAGGAATGGCAAATCATATGTCGCCTCCAGAGTAAAATTATCCTCTAGAGCCGATACGATCGAATCATGTGATGTAACGTCTTCACCATTTCTTTTAAAGCCTCCCAATCGTTCTTCTGGGCTGGTAAATTCGTCCCACCATGTAAATGGTGAGCAAACCACGACTTGTGCACCGGGATTCGAGATTTCCGCCAGTTTATCAAGGGCGACTCTTGGGTGGGGTAATCGATCCAGCACATTGGCAAAAGTAATAACATCAAATCGCCCAATCGAACCTGGTAGAGCCTCAGCATCGCCTTGTAAAAAACTTACCCGTTCAGGATGTACTCCATCGGGTAGTGTATTTGTAACAGCATCTCCGAGCTGGCCTTCACGTGTCAATACAAGTGGAATTTCTCCGCTATTAAGGATGTTATTGGCCGTATCGATAAAGGAATGTGAAAAATCGATGCCGAGAACCTCTGAGCAGTATCGGGAAAGCTCAAAGCTGGTGCGACCGACCGCACAACCAAGATCTAACGCACGTGACTTTTCAGATAGTTGTGACGAATCAATACATTCGGCTAGTCGAGTATGGAAACCAAACGCCTGGTGTGGACCAAACTCCCAACGTAAAGTCTGTTCAATGTTGGCATAGTGAAAAACCAGATATTCATTAACCTGCGCGGCTGTTTCGTAATAATCAGGCATTATCATTAACCAAGATGTAGAAAAATATTATGGTAAATCTTACTACTGTTTCGGTAATGAAAAAAGACCTGATTTTCGAACTAAAAACTATGAATATCTACGCCGCCGAAACAAGAAAAATAACCAGGTAGCTAAAAGCCGTAGTATTTCACATTAGGTGAGCACTTCGATCAGATGTGACTTGCAGTGAAGACTTGTCAAGTAGTCTGAATCATTCTTGTTATCGTTTTTAACTAACACAAATATGCATCGCCTCGTGCGACCGCATGGTCTGTTAGAATGTTCCATGCCAAAGCATCTACGGTTGCACGATTAGGTTCAATACAGCCACTAGCGCTTCACCTACGTTCTGTCTTCAATATCATATTTAGGAGGATTAATCTGAATGGGCGATTATTGTTTATACGCACACAAAAACTCTTATGCGATGACAACACATCTAATGCTCGAAGAGCTTGAGCTTAAATACGATGTCGTCTGGTTCAATGTTCATGACCCGAAGACTTTTCCAGAGGAATTCGTCACACTTAATCCAAATGCCAGAGTACCTGTATTAGTCACACCTCACGGTCCCGTTTACGAAACTGCGGCCACTCTACTTTATCTATCCGAACATCACAATAATGGATTCATGCCTACTGATAGCAGCGCTAAACGGGCCCAAGCGCAACAGTGGCTAATTTATTTAATGAGCACATTCCAGCCGGAAGTACTGATTCAATTTAACGCTGGACGATACTTTCCAGACGATTTAGCAATGCAATTCGCACTAAAGTTGGCGTCGTTACACCAACTTGAAGTCATTTGGAAGATTATTGAAGATGCTCTGGCAGATGGACCTTATTTTTTAGGTGATGAATTCACTATCAGCGATATCTTGTTTCTTATGCAGGCTATCTGGAAAGAAAACCAACCTGCAGACATGTCGTTATATCCAAACTCAATGCGCATGATGCGAACAGCCTTTGAACGACCTGCTGTACAACGTATTTTGGAAATTCATCAGATCCAGCATCTTACAAAATTGCTTTAGTTGTTAAGCCAACAGTGTTGATGTTGCGGTTAATCGACTCGGGCGTTTTTCCTTATGCCAAAGAGAATGTGATTATAGCTTACGAAAAAAGGGTTTATCCCCTACGAGGGTAACTCGGTTCATAAGGCGATGAGTGGCGCCGTAGTCATTCGATGCATAGTGTTGCGTACAACGATTATCCCAGAATGCAACATCGCCAACCCGCCAACAATGCCGAATCTGAAAATCTGGCAATTGGGCATGATGGTGTAGTAATTTCAGTAACGCATCGCTTTCTGCCTCAGAGACATCATTGATTCGCGACGTATAATACTCATTGACATAAAGCGCGGTTCGTCCGGTTTCCGGGTGAGTACGAAGCACAGGATGCGTCATCAAGGGGAAAATCTTTTTAAGTTCGTGCAACCTATCTTCACCGCCATCCAGCATACGAAAAGTTGTGCCCCATCCTCGTTCGAAGGAATGCTGTGCCGTTAACTCCTCGCACATTCTTTTTATCGGACTAGATAATGTATCGTAAGCGGCATAAAGACTCGCAAATAGAGTGTCACCCCCAGACTCAGGAATTATTTTGGCCGCAAGGATAGAACCCATGGATGGTGCTTCCTGATAAGTCACATCCGTATGCCAGTAATGCTCGCTATCATGGGCACGACCTTTTGATTCGATGATCGTTAATCTTGCATCACGCTCGTCATTATCAAAAACAGGATGAGGGTTATCGATCTCGCCAAATTGTGCTGCTAATCTAAGTTGTTGCTCACTGGTGATCGATTGATCGCGAAAAAAAATAACGCTAAACTCTAACAGTGCCTGACGAACCTCATTAATTTCTTCATCATTAAGCCCCTTGGAAAGATCGACACCACCTATAAAAGCACCTAAATGTGGTGAACGTCTTTCTACCTCTATATTGTTATATTTCATGACAACCTCCGAGGATAGATAGAAATTATTTTCATCTAACGATTTAAAAACTCTCTCATAACAACGATGGTCTTCTCCATGCCCGCGTCGTCACCCACAGTAAACCGAAGCTTATTGTTAAATGCATCGACCGCAAACTGGCGAGGAATAATGCCATTTTTATTCAACCAGACATTAGCGTCAGCGGCTGTTTTCTCCGTCGTTTCGGGAAACTCAACTAAAATAAAATTAGTCTGACTGGGATAAACTTTAAGACCCATAGTTGTAAACTGTTGACTAAGTTGGTCAATCCATTTTCGATTATGCGCTAAGACTTTTTCCACATGAGCCGTATCTCTAACAGCTTCAACACCTGCCGCAAAGGCTGCAGTATTTATCGGGAAAGACGGACCAATTTTTGTCATTACATCA
>CAJQKF010000090.1 GCA_905478855.1 uncultured Gammaproteobacteria bacterium | reverse complement strand
ATGTATTAAAGCTGATGGTTTGTCAGTTATGTACCTGCATTCTGTAAGGTTTTCATAAGGTGACATCTACATCCGAATAATAGCGCTTATTCTTACACTTAGAAACTGAAGCCACAGGCTAGAAAGAACTTCGCGTATTTCCTCTATTGGGCGATGGGTGTGGAGATACGAGAAGTTCAGTAGTACGATAGACATTACAATTAAATGAATAGGATAAGTACTCAAATTATGCGCCGAGAAAATATCAAACTATCAAATTGGCGGGAGCACCCAAACAGCAAGTGGGCCTTTCAGCACGTTACTGAAGTAGTTCCTTGTGCGTTGATAAACAGTGCTAATACTCGCGATGGTGATCCTTACGAAAAACTTGGTGCAGAGGCTATCGAAAACTACGGAAAGTTCGCTAATTATACTGGGCTTCAGGATTTTCTGGGAAGTACCCATACCAACGGTTTTATTGTTAGTCATAAAGGGAGGCCAGTGGCTAGTTGGTATGCGGATCACTTTTTGCCAACAAAGCCACATTTGCTTTTTTCAGTAAGTAAATCTATAACCGCCACGGTTGCGGGTATTTTACAAGCAAAAGGTTTGCTCGATGTGAATGCTCCAGTGAGTGAGTATCTTGAGTTGCCTATAGCGTCGGCGTACTTTGATTGCACTGTTCAACACGTTCTCGATATGACAGTCGCTCTTGACTTCGACGAGGACTATACAAGCGCGGCAACGGACTATATTAAATATCGTCAGGCATCTGGATGGAACCCGGTTGATCAGACCTCTTACAATGACAGTTTGCGCTCATTTATATTGCCGTTGAAAAAGCGCGCTGATGATCATGGGAACGTGTTTCGTTATCGTTCGCCAAATTCGGATTTACTCGGCATGATTCTGGCCAGCGCCGCAAAGCAGCCATTTCCGCAGCTTATGGAACAACTACTGTGGAAGCCTATGTGCGCGGACTCCCAGGCGTGGGTGACTGTGGATCATCGCGGAGATGCACGAACAGCGGGAGGTATTTGTACCACGATAGCCGATCTTTCAAGACTAGGCCAATTAATAAGCGATGGTGGTCTGAACAAGAAAGGTGAGCGAGTATTATCCGCCCATTGGATCGAAGAGGTTCTACATGGTGGTAATGCGGATGCCTGGCAGAAAGGAGATTTCGCCTATATTTTACCGAACGGTAAATATCGCAATAAATGGTATCAATACGGTAATGATGATAATGCAATCTGTGCCATGGGTATTCATGGTCAATACCTGTATATCAACCCGACGCGTGACGTAGTGATTTCCAAAGTAGCATCCCAGCCTCTACCGGTTGACGAAGAAGTAGAGCCAACTGTTCTGAAGGTGATGGATGAAATAGCGAGACAACTTGATAGTTAAGTCTTGTTGGTATGGTTGACGGTTTTCTGAACGGGAAATCTTTTGGTTGAGTTGAAATTATTTAATAAGGCGCGAACTGAGTAATTCCCCATTTTGCTCTAGTATCGGATATGCAAATGAGGCAAACAGCGAGCTTATTTGACGAAGGTCTCGAATTGTATCTAGGTGAATTTCGCTGGTCTCGATACTGTTGATGGTGCCGGCGGTAAGCCGTTCTATGTGACGCCTATTATTTCTTATTTCCATTAGGCGCATTTGGTCTTGTTCTGTTACAAGTTGTCGAGCGGTCGCAAGGTCGCCGGAAATAAGTACATTTAATGCGAGTTGGGCATTAACCACTACATGCCCGTGCAGTTCGGTAAGCTCAATCCATCCTTGATCGGAAAACTTCAGATTTTTGTTTTGTATCTTCGCCGCATGGGGTATGAGGTTTTTAGTGATGATGTCGCCCACGTGTTCTAGTTTGATACAGGCCTCGGTTAATTCGAGGCACCGTACGGACTCTTCATCGGTGAGCGCGTCTCGCGTTATTTCTGCTAAATAATGTTTTATTTCCATATGGGAGCTATCCACACTATCGTCTAGACGGGCCAGCGCCCGCTGCTCTGCCTTGTCGCTGCTGTCGTATAAGTCGATTACCCGGCGTAACATGGTATCGATGGTTTCGCTCATGCGTAGAATCTCTCGGGTAGCACTTGCCAGTGCAAGACGCGGTGTATGAATTACCGTTCGATCAAGAGCAGTGGTTACGTCGTGAACGATTTCCTCCTGATCTTTTTTACCTGTATTGAGGTTCGCAATTGCCAGAGTCAATTTAATGATTAGGGGTGAGAGAGGTAAAAATATAATAGCTAATGCTAAATTTACGATGACATGAAAATTCACAACTTGAGCTGTTGGAGACGCACCCAGTAAGAAGAATGTTAAAATATCATTATTAAACAGACTAACAATAGCAATCGCAAACAAGCCCCTAGCCAGTAAATTGCCGTATACAATTGCGCGTTCTGGGGGCTCACTATCGCGAGTCACACCAACGGCGATCAAACCAGCACCCAGGTTTGCTCCGAGTATTAGTATTGCTGCGAATGATGATTCAATTACGCCATTCGCCGCTAATGCCGCAATAAGTAAAACTGACGCTACACTAGAGTGCAGAAGCCAGGTGAAGATCGCAGCAACTATCATCGTTGTTACGATGTCAGTTGACAGGTAATTAATGACAACAGGCAGAAGTTCGCTATTTCGTAGCGGGGATGTTGCGTTAGAGATCATACCTAGGGAGATGAGTATCAGCGCAATGCCGACAACTACACGTCCAATTTGCTTAAATGTTCTATCATCACTTTTAAGGAATGTGGCTGTGCCAATGATAAGAAGCACTGGAATGATCAGGGTGAGATCAAGTGAGAGAATTCGAGCTGCTACAGCCGAGCCAACATCGGCTCCGAGTAACAGTGCTAATCCCAGCGTTGGAGTGATATAGCCTTTCTTACTAAAACCACTAATTAATATGGCGACAGCGGTTGCGCTTTGCAGCAATAGGGCGCTCATGGCACCGCAAGTTGCAGATAGAAATAGGCTGGATGATGACTTCCGAATGACTCGACGCAGTTCAGAACTATAACCTCGTTGGATACCGGTGCGTACCATTCGAGTAGCCCATAATAGAAGCGCTATTGCTCCGGCCAAGTTTAACAGTAGGGTATAGCCAGACATCAGCGTGAGATTGCTCGTAAACTAGAAAGACAGAAATTCACTTAAGATGCTGCCCCATGACAAATTAAAGTTGCATGCATTTGTCTTTGCTCTAGGGGAGTCCGGATAAGACTTCCGAGTTCACCTTCAAACCTGAATATGGGGTGTGGTATGGATGTATCGTCACGCTCAAAGATTAACCCGTGCTGCATACCGTCTATTATGTTTGAGAACTTACTGATTCGAGCATGTGAATTGTTCTCTGCTACTATTTCCTGAATACAACATGCACCGGCTATTTCATTATTTCCGGGGGTGTCTAGCAGTGCCAAGGTGATTTCTTCACTTATTATGGGTGTATTCAGTTGCGCTTTTATGGCGTTATTCTCTGCGGACCATTCGTGATTTAGAATCAGAGCCATTGAGTTTGAGCGGAGACCCATCATGCTGCGGGTTTCTGCATCCTGAGTTTGCTTTAGCTGGCGGGGGCAGGGATTCAGGAATGTTGAGGTAGAATCCCCGCCAAAAAAGGCGATAAATCGACTTACCTTATCTGTGTCAGATTCACTACACGATGCCTCGTAGTGAGATGCCCATTGATAACCTTTCCGGGCTAGTTTTTCTGTCATGTGTACCCGATGAAACCATTCGAGATAAAGTGGCTTATCTTCATCTTGTAGGTCGTAGATAAGTGTCCATATTGCACGAGACATTTTAAGCGTCGGCCTTTATTAAGTGTTTGGGGTAAAGCTGCAAAATACTTTCTTTACGTATTCCGTGCTGTTCCATTCATAACCCATGCCGATAGGAACCATAAAGGTATCTCCAGCTGCAAAAGAAAAAACTACACCATCAGCGTTAGTGATTGTGCCGCTTCCTTCTAGTATATGCATTAGCTCATTGCGGGCTATATTTGCGGGTTTACGGTGCATTGGTGGCGAGTCCCATATGGCTACAACGTATTGGTCAGATTGATCTTTATAAATAGTTCCCACATTCATATCGGGAGCGTCACTAATAAATAGGTCTGGGTTTTGCTCTCCCATAGGCTCAAGAGCCATTTGTAGATCAACACGAATCGGTCTTAGAGAGTCGGTAGGTACGTTTAGATCGGACGGATCATCAAAAATAACATAAAACTTTTTTGCATATTCCGTTTGTCGCCATGTGCATGGTAGGCCTTTGGGAATAACGAAGCTTTCGCCTGCTTTAAAAATTTCTACGGTACCGTGTTGATCAATGATTTCAATTGATCCTTCAAGCACAATCATAAATTCGCTAACACTGTAGTCTCCGAATTGTTCTTCCATCGGCGTGCAATCCCAAACCCCAGCAGTGAGTGTGCCGCCTGCAGTGGAAAAATATTCGTGTCCCCGTTGAACTGGAGATCCGGAAACTAACGTTTCAGCGGGAATCTCATCCCATTGCTGTAAGCCAGTATTGGCCGGCCCATTGTTGCTAAATGATATTACTGTTTGATCTGTCACGGCGATTATCTCGTATTATTACTAACAAGTACTATACTGTAGTTTTCTGTATTTTGGTAAAGCTAAGGCTGGCGTTTGCGTATTCAAATGATGAAAAGTTGTGTTCCTAAGCCAGTGTGGCTTATGATTACGTTTTTGTTTATATAGACTTTCAATGCCGCATATAATACTTGAGTACTCATCTAATTTGCCGTACCGAACCGGACTGGAAAAGTATTTTTCGCGTATTCATCAGGTGCTCGAAAGCGTAGGTGGAATAAAACAGGAAAATTGTAAAAGCCGGGCAAGGGTTGCCGAAGATTTCTATGTGGGTAATGGAGATGCAGCTAATGCATTTGTGCACGTGAATGTTAGTTTTGTGCAGGGCAGGGATCACCAGGTTAAGCAGGAAATTGGAAAACAAGTTCTTTCCATATTGAAAGAACTTTTTCACGATGTGTTGTCCAATGATTTACAGATAACGGTACAAATTGAAGATATCCTAATGGATTACTATTCAAAATATCCAGCGGGTACATTGGGATATCAGAATTAGAACCTAACTTTCGTCTTTCTCATCCGTCGGCGTTACAGGCATAGCCATACGCCCGCATTCACGAAAGATGCGATTTTCACAGGTGTCGCAGATTGAGCGATCTAGTTTGTTGTAAATACTGTTAATTGCTGAAGCTTTTGAATCATAAAAGTGATTACGTCCAATGTCGTCTACTAGCCCCGTTTTCTCCATTACATCTGTTGCTGAATCTTTCAGCTGATAGAGGTACATGTCTCCACCCATTTCCCGGCGAGCATGTAATTCTTCCGCTAGTAGTTCTGAGCCCGCTACATCAACCTGATTAATACTTTCGGAAAAAATTAATAAATGCTTTTGCTCCGGATAATGCTCGCGTATCCGTTTCAAAATCTCCCTAACATAAGCCACTGCGCCGAAGTAGAGAGAATCGTCAATACGCAGAATTTTCAGTTGGGGACACTCTAGAAGCTTACTGCCGGTAGTGAATCGACGGTCCGATGTGCTGGGGTCAGGAACCCTAGGAACGATACGTGGTTTTGATGTGCGTGATAAATAGAACATTAGTGATAATGTAACGCCCAATAGAATAGCGAACTCAAGCTCAAGGAATAGCGCTCCAAGGAAGGTCAGTATCATTACTGAAGCTTCGTTTTTACTCGCCCGCAAAATTAAGCGTATTTGCGGAAAATCTATGAGTCGCCAGGCAACCAGGAATAGTAATCCAGCCATGGCTGCCTTAGGCAGGTAGGCTGTTAGCGGGGCGACAGCTAAGACAATGAGTATCAGTAACACCCCAGCAATTACTGCGGATAAAGGTGTTTTTGCACCAGCATCGTAGTTCGCACCGCTGCGATTGAACGACCCAGTAGCAACATAGGCTGAGAAAAAGCTGCCGACTAGGTTGGATAGGCCCTGGCCGATAAACTCCTGATTGCCTTCGATAGCCTGTCCGGATCGCAACGATATTGATCGGGCGATGGAAACGGCTTCGGTTAATGCGAACAACGTCATCGCAAGGGCTGCTGGAGCTAACTCTTTAAATACGGAAAGGGAAAAGTCCGGTGTTGAAAGAGGCGGTAAGGATCTTGGTAGTGCGCCAACCATCTCTATACCGGTAACTTCCTCACCTAATATTAAATTGAGGACAACCGCGACAATACTTCCAGCCACTAGGGCGGCGATCATATAGGGTATTTTCGGTATGTATTTTTTAACCAGCAAACCTGCACCTAGAGTCACCAAGGCAACCGCGGATACTAGGGGATGTGCTTCTGTAATATGGTTAAAACAGTAGATAATAATGTCGTGAAAATGGCCGCCGGGCGGTATATCCAGTCCGAAAAAGTTTTTAGCCTGTTTTGTAGCGATCAGAATGGCCGCACCTGCGGTAAAGCCAACAATCACCGAGTGGGAGATGAAATTGACCAGTGAACCCAGCCGGAAAAAGCCCATCAATAGCTGAATTATGCCGACCATAAAGGTAAGCGTAATGGCTAACGATACATAATCCATTGTGCCAGGTATTGCATGGGGGCTTAATGCCGAGAACATAACAATAGATGCGGCAGTAGTTGGTCCCGAGACCAAATGCCATGATGAACCAAATAGGGCTGCGATAATTGCCGGCACCATACTTGCATACAGGCCGTATTCCGGGGGCATGCCTGCAATCGTTGCGAATGCCACACCTTGTGGTAATACAATGATGGCACCGGTTAAACCGGCCATAGCGTCGTCACGCAAATTTTCTCGTGTAACGCGAGATTGCCAACGTAAGAATGGCAGAAGACGACGGAGTCGGAGACGGACGTCAATTGAGTTAAGCATGGCTAAAAGAACTGTAAAACGGGTTTAAAAATATCGCGAGTGAATTGAGATCAACGAGACAACAGACTTGAGTTCGTCCGTACCAATCAAATCTGAAAAATAGCGGTTTCAGTGAGTAGATTCGTGGCGGGAGCCGCATGAGAATTCACGAGTGGATCACTGTGGGGACGTGCTAACAGTATTGTAGCTCTGTGTCTAAAATCCGACAAGATAGTAATACGCAAAAAGACCTACAAATTATTGTTATTTTGAGGTTTTTACGTTTCATTGAGCCGTTTTCCTGTTTTCGAGCTCGATGGATGTCCTTATGCAAATTTAATTTATGTCTGACTACATGTAAGTAGTCCAAAAAAGCTTCAGGATGGCTTGTGTCGCCAGATCAGATCAATCAAATATAAATCCATATGTTCACCATCTGCGGCATAGTATTCCCAGCCCATACCAATTGACCAATGGGAGGATAGCTTTAGACGTAATCCAATACCACCAGTTGTATCGGGGCCGCTTTCAAGCCGAGTTATCGAAAACTGGTCGGTTGGGGTTTGAAATGTGGCGTCGTAACGAGAATGCCATAGAAAACCGCCGATTTTGCCGTAGATCTTAAGTTTAGAGGATAGTGGCCTAGAAAATCGGGCGCCAAGTGTGTAGCCACGAATCTGGAATAATGAGGTTGATTCAAAGACTTGGCCAGCTGGAATTCGATTGTCTACATTGCTTCGCCCTCTAAACTCCAAATCAGAAGATCCCAAGTCGATGTAGCCCGCTTCAATAGCGAGGTGTTTGTTGATCTGGTAGCCAATATTTATACGTCCGGTAACACTCGGGTCGTTATGATCACAACCGGTTCGATAGCTGTTGTTGGTAAGCGCATCTATTGCATTGCATTCTGTTTCAAGCTGGGCGCCACCTATTGCGCCGGCGATATAGGTGGTTTGTGTTGAATCTGGGCTTAAAAACCGCGCGGTTTTTACCCACAATGCACCTGCATGGGCGCTCTGTGACCCTATCCAAAGCTGAGTAAATATAAACGCTATTAAGGGCTTAACGTACGGGTTCATTCCACAACTAACTATTGTCTAAAGACCTTTACTGACCGCCACAGACTCGTAGCTGGTTTTTGATCTTTTATTTTTTGGCCTAATACTAACGACGTAGTCGTTTGATTTAAGCATCTAGTTTGGACTGTGTGAAGATATGTGGCAAGTAGAGAAGGATAATGTTAAGGGCTAAAAGGGCTA